>WGBF01000139.1 GCA_015494485.1 bacterium
AGAATTCAAATAATGTAACAGAGGAATAAGCCCCCTGACAATGAATTCCAGCAAATATCATTCATACACACTTTTCACTTTTATCTTTTATCGTTTATCTTTTAATTTCTCTTTTGTTGGCGCCTACCATCGTCCATGGTTACGCGCCACTTCGGCCGTCCCTGTCTGATTGGTATCAGCCAGGCATGCCGGCCTCAGTTTTTGTTGGCGCCTAACGGCTTCCCTGCCTGCTTAAGCAGTCAGGCAGGCCGCCTGCGGCGCCACTTCGGCCGTCACGGCCTCAGCTTTTTTCTTTTGTCTTTTGTCTTATTCTTTTTCTTTTTCCTTTTTTCTTTTGTCTTTTGTCTTTTGTCTTA
This sequence comes from bacterium, assembly GCA_015494485.1. Lineage (GTDB taxonomy): Bacteria > Calditrichota > Calditrichia > RBG-13-44-9 > J042 > WGBF01. The sequence goes on from WGBF01000139.1 coordinate 357, forward strand.
TCTTTTTTCTTTTGTCTTGTCTCATCGCTGAATATGAAATTTATTTTCCCCATTTGCAGAAATATGTCTATATTTCTCTGTTCATTTAAAACGGAAGGATGAATACGGAACCACCAATGAAAATCTTAACACGCTACATACTCCGGGAGCACATTGGCCCCTTCCTGTTTTCGTTAATGATTTTAATGTTCGTCTTCGTCACCAAATTCCTGGTGCAATACATCAATCGCTTTATTGGCAAAGGATTATCCGTGCAAACCATCCTGGAGCTAATTTACCTCAATCTGGCCTGGATGCTGGCCCTGGCCATTCCCATGTCCGTGCTTGTGGCATCCTTAATGGCATTTGGCCGCATGTCCGCCGATAACGAAATCATCATCCTGAAAAGCTCCGGCATTAACATCGTTCAAATTGTCCGGCCGGCATTGTTGGGGGCCGCCGTGGTGATGGTATTCATGATATGGTTTAATGACCGCGTATTGCCGGAATTTAACCACGAAGCCCGGCTGTTATTTCAAAGCATTTCGCGCAAAAAGCCCACCCTGCAACTGGAACCGGGGGTATTTCTGAAAATTAAAAAAATGCAGATGTTTGTGGAAGCCATTGAGCGGCCCGTTACCGCCAATTTGATGGCCAAAAGCGATATCCTGGCACCGGAATACGAAACATCCTCCCGCCGCGACCGCCTGAAGCACGTCATCATTTTTGATCAGAGCAACAGCGATGTGCAACGGACCGTCATTGCCGACTACGGTTTTTTGTATTTTGACGAAGAGCGCGAACGCCTGGTGCTGAACCTGTTTAACGGCGAAATTCACGAAATGGACACCCGCACCTTCCGGGAATATCGCCGCCTTCATTTTGAGCACAACGTGTTTTACATTCCTGCACCGGAGATGGTCTTCAAACGGGAAGAAAGCGACATTCGCGGCGACCGCGAAATGTCCATTGGCATGATGAAGGAGCGCATTGCCCAATACCGGGAAAACATCCGAAAAGAGCAGCAAAAAGTGCATGATTTGCTGAAAAAAGTGCTGTACACCCCGGAGGAGATTCAACACCTGCTGGCGGTGGCTGCCGATTCTGCCCCACCTGTAAAACCCGATACCCGCGCCGCTTCCCGGCTTTCCAGCATTCAGGTGCAAATGGATGCGGCCCGCAGTAGCATGCGCTATTACCAGCGGCAAATCAATAAGCTGGAAGTGGAGATTCACAAAAAATACTCTATCCCCTTTGCCGCCATTGTTTTTGTACTCATCGGCGCACCGCTGGGGATTAAAGCCCGCAAAGGCAGCCTGGGGGTGGGATTTACCTTTAGTCTGGGATTTTTTATTTTGTACTGGGCGTGCCTGATTGGCGGCGAAGAACTGGCCGACCGTCAACTGCTGTCGCCCTTCTGGGCCATGTGGTTTCCCAATGTCATTGTGGGCCTGTGGGGCGTTTACCTGACGTTCCGCACCGTAAAGGAAACCGTCTTTTTCCAGTGGGAACGGGTACCCAAATTTATCCGCATATTCTTTCAACCGGAGGGAAGCACCACCCCATGACACTGCTGGACCGATACATTTTGCGCAAATTCTTCACCATTTTCCTGTTTGTTATTCTGGGGATGATTGTAGTGTTTGTGGTCATCGACCTCATAGAAAATCTGGACAAATTCCTGAGCTACCACGCCACCACCACCCAGGTGGTTCTGTATTATCTGTATTACATCCCCTTCATTATCGTCCTCACCTTGCCCATTGACGTGCTCATCAGCACCCTGTTTTCCATGGGGACCATGGCGCAACACAACGAAGTCATTGCCTGCCAGAGTGCCGGCATCAGTTTGTACCGCCTGCTGGCTCCCCTGCTGGCCGCGGCATTGGTTATCAGTATTGTGACCGGCATTGCCACGGAAACGGTAGTGGTGGATGCCAATCGCGCCCGCCTGGACCTGTACCGCTTTGATATTAAAAAAGAAAAACGCCTGCCGGTCAAAACGCGGCACCGGATTGCCATTCAGGATGGCCCGCAACGGCAGGTGTTCATTCGCTACTACAACGAAACCCGCAAAGTTGCCCGCGACGTGAACATCCTCTTTTTTAACGGCACGGAAATCGTTCGCCGCCTGGATGCCCGCCGGATGGAGTGGGATGAAGCCCATCACCAATGGATATTGCACCAGGTAGCGGTACGCACCTTCAACGGGGATCAGGAAACGGTGGTGCATCACGATACCCTCCATTACGTACCGGTGCGCATTCAACCGCAGGATTTACTGGAAATGGAGCGCAAACCGGAGGAGATGAAATTTACCGAACTGCGCCGTTTTATTCACCGCATGCAGAGCCTGGGGATTGACGTCCGCAAATGGCTGGTGGACCTGCACATGAAAATTGCCTATCCGTTTACCAACTTCATCATAGTGCTGTTTGGCGCCCCGCTGGCGTCTCGCAAACGGCGCAGTGGCCCGGCAGTCGCTTTTGCCGTAGCCCTGCTGATCACCTTCGTGTACTTCATTTTCCTGCAATCCGGGCAGGTTCTGGGGCATGACGGTACCCTGCCGCCCTGGCTGGCAGCCTGGCTGGGGAATATCGTCTTTGGCATTGGTGGAATCATCCTGTTCATCGCCATTCGCAAATAAGCCGGACACCCCACTGCGATTGCTTCACACCACTCAATTATTCTTTTTTAAAAAATGTTTTGGATTTTTACCGGAATGATTTTATAATAGCAGCCTTTATTGAAGGAAGACGAAAGAAAATTACACTGAGGAACGTCACGTGAGCCTTTTCAAGAGCCTGAACAAGTCCAAGCGCATGAAGGCCAAGGCCAAAGCCGGGGTTAAGCGGGTTGTACCGCCGGGCTCTTGGAGAGGTATCTGTATGATAAATTAGCACTCAAATAAATAACCAAACGTTGAAAAGCCTTTCCGGAGCCCAGAGCCGGAAAGGCTTTTTTGTTTTTAACCCAAATCAAAAGGAGGATGCATAATGGCTGTACAACACTGCCCCATTTGCGATGCCGGGATTCAACTGGGCAACGATATCATAGAAGGCGAACTGATTGTGTGCGAGGAATGCGGCAGCGAACTGGAAATCGTCTCCCTGGATCCCCTGCGCCTGGAAGAAGCCCCGCAGGAAGAAGAAGATTGGGGGGAATAACCATGCGCATTGGCTTGCTTCACTCCCTGATTCGCAAGGAAGAAAAACTGCTCATCCAGGCCTTCCGGAACATCCCGGAGGTAGAATTGGTGCTCATCGACGACCGGGAACTTATCTTCAATCCCGGCCACGACACGTTTGAAATTGACGTGCTCCTGGAGCGCAGCATTAATCATTCCCGGGCGTTGCATGCCCTGCGATTATTTGAAAGTGCCGGGGTTCGTTGCGTGAATCCCTTCCATACCGCCTTAATTTGCGGTGACAAACTGTTAACCACCGATGCCCTGGCCCGCCAGGGCATTCCCCAACCCCGCGTGAAGGTCGCCTTTACAGAAGCATCGGCTCTGCAGGCCATCGACGAACTGGGGTATCCGGTGGTGCTAAAACCGGCGGTGGGTTCCTGGGGACGGCTTCTGGCCAAAGTAAACGACCGCGATGCCGCCGAAGCCATTCTGGAACACAAAACCATCCTGGGCACCTACCACCAT
>WGBF01000140.1 GCA_015494485.1 bacterium
GTTGCCAAAGAATTTGTGCAGGGTCGGAAAAACGACCGCATCGGGGTCGTCATTTTTGCAGGCGAGGCGTTTCCGCAGTGCCCGCTTACGCTGGATTACGGGGTGGTCATGGAAATTATTGACCGCATTCAGGTTGCGCCACCGGAATGGGATGGCACAGCCATTGGAAACGGCCTGGCTACCGCTGTGGCGCGGTTGAAAAACAGTGAGGCCAAATCGAAGGTAATTATCTTGTTAACGGATGGCGTCAACAACGCCGGGGAAGTAGACCCCATGACCGCGGCGGAAATTGCCGAGACGTTCAACATGCGGATTTACACCATTGGCGTCGGCACCAGCGGGTATGCGGTGATGCCGCGGCAAACGCCCTGGGGGGTGCAAAAAGTCCGCGTTCGGGTGGAAATTGATGAAGACTTACTGAAACGCATTGCGCAAAAAACAGGTGGATTGTATTTCCGCGCCACCAATACCGAAAAATTGCGGGAAATTTACCAGCAAATCAGCGAGATGGAAAAAACCAAAATCGAAGTTAAAGAGTTTACCCGGTACAAAGAAAAATTTGCCCTGTTCGCCGGGCTGGCGTTAATGTTACTGGTGGTGGAAATCGTGTTGCAACACACCTGGCTCCGGCGATTACCGTAAAAGGAAAGTAAAAGAAACGATGGTTCAGTTTGCCAATCCGACATATTTGTATCTGTTGCTGATTGTCCCGTTGCTGGGCGTTCTCATATTCTGGGCTTCACGGCAGCGCCGCAGGCAGCTTCAACAAATTGGAGACCCGGTGCTCATCAACAGATTAACGGAAAGCCTGCACATTGGGCGCCGGCGATGGAAGAATGCGTTACTGTTGCTGGCGGTGATGTTTTTAATTGTGGGATTGGCTGACCCCCAGATGGGTACCAAACTGGAAGAGGTGAAACGCAAAGGCGTGGATGTATTTGTGGCACTGGATGTGTCCAACAGTATGCTGGCAGAAGATGTGGCGCCCAATCGCCTGGCGCGTGCCAAACACGAAGTCGCCCAGTTCATCGACCAGCTGCAGGGAGACCGGATAGGCCTGATTCCCTTTGCCGGCATTGCGTTTGTCCATTGCCCTCTAACACTGGATTACGAGGCTGCCAAAATCTTTTTAAATGAAATTACACCGGATTTATTACCCCTGCCAGGTACCGCCATTTCGGAAGCCATTGAAACCGCCCGGCGCTCTTTTGTGGCCAAAGAAAAAAAACACAAGGTGTTGATTATTATTACCGACGGGGAAGATCACGAAGCTGATCCGGTAGCCGCAGCAAAAAAAGCCGCAGAGGAGGGGGTTGTCATTTATACCATTGGCATCGGTTCCACCAAAGGCGCCCCAATTCCGGTGTACGACCAGTCTGGAAACCGCATTGGGTACAAGCGGGATAAACAGGGGCAAATTGTGACCACCCGGTTGAATCCCGTCGTTTTGCAACAAATTGCAGAAGCCGCTCATGGCAAATTTTACCTGGCAACCGGCCGGGAAAACGAGTTGCAAAAAATTTATGCGGCTATTGCCCGCATGGAAAAAAAGGAATTGGGCATGCGGGAATACACCCAGTTTGAAGACCATTTTCAGCCCTTTTTGCTAATGGCGGTAATCCTGTTAATTTTTGAAATGGTACTCAGTGAACGCCGAAGTTTGAAACAACCGCAACCACAGAAGGAACAGGTGGCATGAACATGAATCGAATGGTTACTTCCGGAAGACATGTTTTCGAATTGCTGGTCAGGCGAACCGTTGCGGCTGTATTATTCCTGGCGGTGCCGTTGTGGGCGATGGGGAGCGATTCGGCACTTCGCGAGGGCGTGAAGGCGTATCAGCAGGGGAATTATCAAAAGGCATTGGTGTACTTTCAGCAGGCCGTGCAGGCCGATTCAGCAAATGGGCTGGCTTATTTTAATCTGGGGGATGCGCTGTACCGCCTGGGAAAATATCAGGAAGCGGCCAGCGCATTTGAACGGGCACTGGTGCAGGAGGATACCCAGCGGGTTCAAGCGGCGTATTACAATCTGGGCAATGCCTATTTTCAACTGCAGGATTACCAGAAAGCGGCCACATTTTACCGCAAAGCCCTGGCATTGAATCCCCGGGATGCGGATGCCAAACACAATCTGGAATTAACCCTGCGCAAATTAAAACAACAACCGCCCAAGCAGGAAGATCAGAAACAACAGAAGAACCAGAATCAACCAAACATTCAGCCCTCAGAGTTTGCCAAACGCCTGAAACAACTGGCTGATCAACTGGTAGCACAAAACCGGTATCAGGAGGCATTTCATTTGATGCAGGAAGGACTCCGGAAAGATAAAACCGTTGCCGCGTATCAGGATTTTATCAAACGATTGGGGGATGTGGTGGAGGTTGTTCAAAAGAGCGAGGCAGCTATCTGATGAAATGGCTAAAGATAACAATTCTGATTATTCTGGTTATTTCGGCTTTGAATCGGGCGTATGCCCAGAGCGCAGATGATTATTTCCACCAGGGAGCGCAAACCTATGTGCATGGGCATCTGGAGCGCGCCATTGCCATTTTAACCGTCGGACTAAAACGGTATCCTTAC
>WGBF01000141.1 GCA_015494485.1 bacterium
CTCCAACCGCGACGTGAGCTATGAACGCAACGGTTTTCTTCATTTTTTTCTTTGCGCCCGTTGCGTCCTTTGCGGTTTTTAAGGAAAAAGCGTCAAAATAAATGTTGACGATCCGGTTGAACCCAAACCCGGTGCATTGAATACCAGAAAGTACCCTCCCCTATCAAGTTCCCCTATCATTCCGCCGAAATAAAACTCTTACCCATGACGGAGGTGTGGTATGACAAATCCGGCGAATACGCCCCATAGCAGCGATTCGGTGATTCTTCTCATCCACTGTCCGGATCGACGGGGATTAATTGCTGCTGTTACGGAATTTATTACCAAAAACCAGGGGAATATTATTTACCTGGATCAATATGTGGACCCCATTAAAAACATTTTCTTCATGCGCATTGAATGGGAGCTGAACAATTTCCTGATTCCCCGGGAAAAAATCGGCGAATACTTTGACACCCTGCTGGCCCAACGGTTTAACATGAAATGGAAATTGTATTTTTCGCAGCAAATTCCTCGCATGGCCATTTTTGTGTCCAAACTCCCCCATTGCCTGTACGACGTGCTCTCCCGCTGGAAATCGGGGGAATTCCGGGTCGAAATTCCGTTGATCATCAGCAATCACCAGGCACTCCGTCCCGTGGCCGAACAGTTTGGCATTGATTTTCATTACTTCCCCATTACCAAAGAGAACAAACGGGAGCAGGAGGAAAAAGAACTCCACCTGTTAGAGAAACATCGCATCGACTTCATTGTTCTGGCCCGCTACATGCAGATTCTAACGGATGAATTTGTCCAGGTTTACCCCAACAAAATCATCAATATCCACCACTCCTTTTTGCCGGCGTTTCCTGGCGCCCGCCCCTACCATTCTGCCTATGAACGGGGTGTAAAGGTGATCGGCGCAACCAGCCACTACGTGACGGCAGAGCTGGACCAGGGCCCCATCATTGAACAGGATGTGGTGCGTGTCAGCCACACGGACACGGTAGACGATTTCATCCGCAAAGGCCGGGACCTGGAAAAAATTGTGCTTTCCCGCGCCATCTGGTGGCACCTGCAACGCAAAACGCTGGTGTACGAAAATAAAACCATCGTGTTTACGTAGTCGTACCATTTCATTTACACATGAATGCCGGGCTACGGGATAATCCCACATTGACTGTCCGGACGCCATACAGGAAAAGGTAAAGGCCCGGTGCAATATTATTTCAGATTAAAGGATGCTTGAAGGGTGTGATAGGTGGAATCATCCACCACATGGAACCGCCATAATCGTCTGGCAACAACCTGGCATCGCCAGTAGAATTGACGCGTTCTGCGGTAGGGATTGTGCTTGCGGGGACTGGGAATGGTTGCGGCCAGCATCACCATTTCGGCCAATGTGAGTCGGTGCGGGGGCTTCCGGAAGTAGTACCAGGCTCCACTGTTCACGCCGTACACGCCCGGCCCCATTTCGATGATATTCAAATAAATTTCCAGAATACGCCGCTTCCGCAGGGTGCTTTCCAGTTGTTGGGCAATCCAGTATTCCTGAAATTTGCGGAAGAAGGTCTTCCTTCCGGATAAATACACATTTTTGGCGACCTGCTGGGTAATGGTACTGCCGCCTCGTATCATCTGTCCTTTCTGCAAATTCTTCCAGAAGGATTGCCGCACTTCATACCAGTCAATGCCGTGGTGCACCCAAAAACTGGCATCTTCCGCCAGGATCACCGTGCGTTGCAGGATTTCGGGGATTTTCGTTAACGGGATGTATTTCACCCGCAGCCGTCTTGCTTTTTTGGATGAAGGGGTGTTCGCTTCCTGATAGGCCTTCATGAAGGCCGTAGGAAAGGGAATGGTTTTCTTGAGCGCAGAAACATCCGGCGCGGTAACGGCCACATACAACACTATTCCACTAAAAAGAAGAAAAATGCTGGCGGTAAATACCACCAGTGCCTTCAGGAGGGAACGCATGGTGTTATTCGCCGGAGGTCAATTCAAACAGCACTTTATGGAACCCTTTCGGATGTAGAAAAGCAATTTGCTTCCCTTCGGCGCCAATCCGGGGTGCTTCGTCAATTAACGGGAATCCGGCCGCTTTCAGGTGTTCCAGCACATTCCGGACGTCGTCCACAGCAATGGCAACATGATGAAGCCCCTCCCCTTTCTTCTCCAGAAATTTGGAAATGGGTGAATCCGCTGCGGTGGGCTCCATGTACTCCAGCCGCGTACCACCAATAGCAAAGGCCACAATGCGCACTTTCTGGTCTTCCACCACTTCTTCAAAAGCGGGTTCCAGATCAAAGGCCTTCCGATAAGTTTCCTTTACGGCATCCACGGAATGAACGGCAATGCCAATGTGGTCAATGGCTTTCAGCTTCATCGTTACAACCGGTAGTTTGGCGATTCTTTGGTAATTACCACATCGTGGGGATGGCTTTCGCGCACGCCGGCCGGGGATACTTTAATGAAC
>WGBF01000142.1 GCA_015494485.1 bacterium
AATTGATATGCGGGAAACCACCACGTAATGACTTTCCGCAGCGTCCGATTTAACAAACCGGCGGTAAAAATCATTAATTAAATAGGACGTTCCCCAATTTAATTGAGAGGCAATTGTGGACATATACGCTGCCAGAAACACCGCAATCAGCAATCCCAACAAACCGGTAGGTAAATAGCGGAGCATCAACTTGGGGTACATAATTCCCGGGTCCACGGTATTTTCATACTTTTCATAAAAATCCCGGAATTCCGGAGAATACTGATTGGCATTGGCGGGAGTGATCCCACCCTGCTGGTACACTGCAACCACCTGCTGATACAGCGCCGGATTTTCCTGCTTTAAATCGTCCGCGCTATGGGCCCGGGGCAACAACACCAATGCCGCAAGGGCAACGATAATCCACGGCCAGGGCCGCACCGTGTAATGGGCGATGGTAAACCACAATGTGGCAAACAGGCTGTGTTTTTCATCCTTGGCGGACATCATCCGCTGGGCAATGTAGCCCCCACCACCGGGATCAGCACCGGGATACCAGCTGGACCACCATTGTAACCCCACATGGGCCACAAATGCCCCCACGGACATGGCCAGCACCCCGCCGGCCAGCACTTCCCCGCTTACCTGCCCAATGCGGGGGAAGAATTCCAGAATTTGCGGTGCAAGGCGTTCCGGTAATTTTGTGGTTCCCCCTATTTGCGGTAACTGCACCACAATAATCGCCAGAATAATACAGCCAATCATGGCAAACACAAACTGAAGGCTATCCGTGCGTGCTGTACCCAGCAAACCACTGGCAGCCGCATACAGGGCAATCAACAATGCGGTAATCACCACCAGCAGAAAGGGATCCACACCCGGGATGGTTACTTTAAATATTTTTTCCATGGCTTTATGTACCCACCCCAGCACAATGGCATTCATAAACAGCCCCAGATAAATGGCCCGAAATCCCCGCAACACCGCTGCCGGTTTTCCGGAGTAACGGAATTCCACAAACTCCACATCTGTCATGATTCCGGACCGTCGCCACAGCCGGGCAAAAAAGAACACCGTAAGCATTGCCCCAATGGCCATATTCCACCACAGCCAGTTGCCGGCAATACCGTTGCGGGCCACCAGTTCCGTTACTGCCAGGGGAGTATCAGCGGCAAAGGTAGTAGCGACCATTGCTGTACCGGCAATATACCAGGGCATGTTCCGGGCACTCAGAAAAAATGTTTCCGTACTGTCTCCGGCTCTCCGGGAGTAATATGCAGCAATTCCAATAATTATCATAATAAATGCAGCAATTATGGCATAATCCAGAGCGTGTAACTGACCCACGGAATCCCCTTTCCTTTTTTACCAGTCAAAGCGTTCAGTTTACCAAGGAAAGCCAAACTTGTCAAGAGGTGACCTAAATTCATTTTTTACCGAAAACACTAATTTAAATTTGATAAATATTTTAATTCGTAATATATTTGAATGTTCTAATGCGCGTATATTCATATAATTAAAAGGTCAATTTTCATGAAAAAAGATGTCATTCCCCCCATTCTTCTTGAAAAAGTTGCCACCCGGTTTAAATTGCTCAGCGAACCTATCCGCCTGCAATTGTTGAATATTTTAATGAGCAAAGGCGAATTATGTGTTACAGAACTGGTGGAAATCACCGGTCAAACCCAGGCGAATGTTTCCAAACACCTGAATTTATTAGCCCGGGAAGGCATTCTGGAACGGCGCAAAGAAGGCCTGAAAGTTTTTTACCGCATTGCGGACCCCAGCATTCAGCAAATTTGCGCGGTGATGTGCGAACGGATTAAAGACGAAGTTGAGGATTTACAAAAAGAATTACAAAAAGAATAACGCCTAATCATTGAGAATCTCATGTAAATTTCCCACCCCGCTTTGTTTCAGCGACTTGTTTATCTACAGTATCCCGTCCCAATAACTGTTTTGCATCGTTAATTTTAAATTGTGCATTTACCTTTTACTTCGGGATTCCTAACTTATCCGCTTGAGAATAAACAAAAGGATACACTATGGCCCAAACGCTTGATAAAGCCCAGATATCAATGTGGAAAAAACATTTGCAGGAAGAAGTGGATGCTGCTTACCTGTACGGCATATTGGCTAAACTGGCTACTCATGAAAAGCAGAAGGAAGTTTTCAGCAAACTCCATGAAATTGAAAACCGCCATGCTGAAATGATGAAACAACTCCTGGAAGAGCACCACGTCTCTCCACCGCCCTTGCGCCCATCCTTAAAAGCGCGCATTATGGCCTGGGTAGCTCAAAAATACAATCCCAATTTCTTAATCAATTTGATGTTGCGGGAAGAAGGCCAGGAGGTAAAAGCCTACCTTAAAATGAGCCAGATAGCGGCTTCCGATTCCGCCCGAAACGTGACCCATCAGATTGCCCGGGAATCCATGGCGCATGCCGAAATTATTAAAGAAATCAGTGGGGCCGAAGGGGAACCCTG
>WGBF01000143.1 GCA_015494485.1 bacterium
GAATACCCTGGTTTCAACGGGTCAAGGGTGGTGAGTTTTGGGGTTAAAATTTCATCTCGTAGCAATAGGCGGTAATTCGTACGCTTAAAACACCGCTGTGCCCGGCACACGAACCGTGCCGCTGATTGTCAAAATCCGGTGCTCTGCTCAGGAGACCGGTTTACCAGGAGAGACGGGACGGTCCGTGGTGAGTAGAGACAGACGGTCGCCGTCCTTTACAGCCAGCAGCATGCCCTGGCTTTCCACACCGCGAATTTTAGCTGGCTTTAAATTGGCGACCACAATGACCGTTTTGCCAATCAATTCCTCCGGCTGGTAATGCTGGGCAATTCCCGCCACCAGCTGACGCGTTTCACGGCCCAGATCCACCTGCAGCTTGAGCAGGCGGTCTGATTTGGGCACAGGTTCCGCGGCCACAACCCGGCCGGATTTCAATTGCACTTTCTGAAACTCTTCAATGGTAATCATGGCACTGTCATCGGTTTCCGTGGAAGCTTCCGGTTCAGGCTGCGGTTCACCTTCCAGCGCCTGCTTTAAGCGGGCGATTTCGGCTTCAATGGCAGCGTCTTCAATTTTGCGGAACAGAATCTCCACCGTTCCCAGAGGGTGCTGGTCAGCAATGGGCAGTTCCCCAATACGGTCCCAATGAGCATCCTGCACGGTGCCGGGCAGGTTCAGCATCTTCCACACTTTAGCCGCGGTAAAGGGCAGAAAGGGTTCCATCAGTACGGCCAGATTGTAGGTTGCCTGTACGCATAAATTGAGGGTTGTTCCGCACCGCTCGGGGTCCGTTTTGCGCGTTTTCCAGGGTTCGCTGTCGTTAAAATATTTGTTGGCAAACCGGGCCAGGTCCATGAACCGCCGGGTGGCTTCTTTAAACTGAAACCGGTCCAGGGCTTCCCCCACTTCCTGACCGGCGGTTTTCATGCGGGCAATTAATTCCTGGTCCAGCTCGTTCAACGGGCCCCGGGGCGGCACCTTGCCGTCAAAATATTTGTGAACAAACGTCAGGGTGCGGTTCACAAAATTGCCCAGAATGTCCGCCAGCTCGTTGTTGTGGCGCGCCTGAAATTCCCGCCAGGAAAAGTCCGCGTCGCGGGTTTCCGGCATGTTAATGGCCAGGCAGTACCGCAGACTGTCGGGGTCAAATTTCTGCAAATAATCCCGAAGCCACACCGCATAATTGCGGCTGGTGGATAGTTTGTTGCCTTCCAGGTTTAAAAATTCATTGGCGGGAACGTTGTCCGGCAGTACGTAACCCTCGTAGCCCATCAGCATGGCGGGAAAAATAAGGGCATGAAACACAATGTTGTCTTTGCCAATGAAATGAATGAGTTTGGTGTTTTCCGTATCCAGCCAGTAATCCTTCCAGCGCTCCGGCTGGCCAATTTGCTGGGCCCATTCCTTGGTAGCCGAAATGTACCCGATGGGTGCTTCGAACCACACGTAAAGCACCTTGTCCTTGGCATCCTCCAGCGGTACCGGAACGCCCCAGGTCAGGTCGCGGGTCACGGCGCGGTCTTCCAGCCCTTCCTTGAACCAGTTTTTGCAGAAGTTAACCACGTTTTCCCGCCAGTGTTTTTTGGAATTTATCCATTCCTCCAGCCGGGATTGAAACTGGCTCAGTTTAAAGAAATAATGAAATGTTTCCTTAATGACCGGCGTGTTTCCGCAAATTTTACATTTGGGATTAATCAACTGGGTGGGTTCCAGCCATTTGCCGCAATTTTCGCACTGGTCGCCCCGGGCACCCTCTGCGCCGCAATAAGGACAGGTGCCTTCAATGTAACGGTCTGCCAGAAACATGCGGTCGTGTTCGCAATAGAACTGTTGAATGGATTTTTTCTCCATGTACCCTTTGTTGTAGAGGGTAAGGAAGAAATCCTGGGCGGTTTCGTGGTGAATTTTCCGGGAGGTGCGGGAAAAATTGTCAAAACTCATCCCGAATTTCTCAAAACTTTCCTTGATGTCCTGGTAGTAATAATCCACCACTTCCTGCGGCGTTTTCCCCTGCTTTTCGGCAGTGATGGTAATGGGCACGCCATGTTCATCGGTGCCGCACATGTAAATGACATCCCGTTTTTTCAAACGGCAGTAGCGCACAAAAATATCGCCGGGCAGGTAAGCACCGGCTAAATGGCCTAAGTGAATGGGACCGTTGGCATAGGGCAGTGCACTGGTTACCAGGTATTTCGTTTTTTTGCTCATTCCTTCCGTTCCTTATACCGCTTGTGCAATCTCTTCCAGTTTTACTTTGCGAATTTCATTGTCAGGGTACATGACGTACACCAGTTCGTTGAAAATGTCAATCTTTTCCACCCGCCCGGTACCATCCGGGGTGTTGATGGTTTCGCCCACTTTGGGGTAACGGGCCATTTCTTCCAGATAAAAGCGCCGCTCGAAGGCCAGGCAGCATTTTAACCGGCCGCACAAACCGGTAAGTTTGCTGGCATTCATGGGCAGCAGCTGGTCTTTGGCGTACTGGATGGTAATGCTTTCAAATTTTTTAAGGAAGGTGGTGCAGCATAACTGGCATCCGCAGGGGCCGTACCCGCCCACATGTTTGGCGGCATCCCGCACACCGATTTGCCGCAGTTCAATGCGGGTTTTAAACCGCGCGGCCAGGTCCCGCACCAGCTTGCGGAAATCCACCCGCTGGTCGGAGGTAAAGTAAAAGGTCAGCCGCTTGTGGTCCAGCTGGTATTCGGCATCCACCAGGTTCATGTTCAGGCGGTGGTTGCGCACTTTTTCCTTGCAGATTTGCAGGGCTTCTTCTTCCAGACGGCGGTTTTCTTCCAGCTTTTGAATTTCCGCTTCGGAAGCCATGCGCAGCACTTTCTTCAGGGGCTCTTCTTCCGGAATGAAATAGGGGATGTTCCCCATGGTTATCACTTTGCCGATGTCTTCCCCCTTGTCGGCTTCCACAATGACCATGTCCCCGTGCTCAATTTCCAGCTGTTCTGTATTTTCAAACAGGCCGATGCGGCCCGCCTTAAATGCCACTTCAATAATTTTGGCGGCCATGATGGTCCTCCTGGCGTCACGATTTTAATACGGAATGAAGTTTAATAGCGAGGTTTACCAAAATCAATAAAGGATTGAGATTGCGAAGGTCCTGTAATTCCTGGATGGCCTGTTCAATGGCGAAAACGGCGGCGGGAATGTCCGTGTGGGGCAAAAAGGCGTTAAATTTTTCCAGCGTGTCCTGGGCATCGCGGTTGTGAATGCGCTCCACATGACCGCTCCGCAGGTACAACACGTCCTGAAACCACAGCAGCATGAGCCACAGCATCAGGAAAATGCGTTCCCGGTCTTTTTTTTGTGCCATAGGTTCCAGTATCTTCAATAAATCCTGTCCCCGGCTAATGCGGACGATGCGTCGCAGCAATTCCACCATCTCATCCCGCATGGCGCGTACATCTTCGGCGGCCAGGGCCATCATGCGTTTCAAGTTGTTACCGGAAAGTCGCGCCAGTACCGGCAGGTCTGCTTCCGGAACGTCCGGCAGGTATTGCCGCGCCAGTTCCAGCAGGGTGGCTTCCGGAAGATAGGGGAAACGCACCAATTGACAGCGCGATTTAATGGTAGGCAATATTTTGTGAATGGATTCCGTGATTAAAATGAGCACCAGGCCTTCGGGGGGTTCTTCCAGCAGTTTCAACAGGGCATTGGCGGCTTCGGGGCGCATTTTTTCCGCCTGGGTAAAAATGTACACCTTGTATTTGCCTTCGAAGCGTTTGTAGCCGGATTCCCGCTTCAGGTCCCGAATGGTGTCGATGCCAATAAAAGTGTTTTTGGTACCGAAGGATACATCCTGAAAGGGATTTTCTGCTTTGGCCTGCAG
>WGBF01000144.1 GCA_015494485.1 bacterium
ATTTCTTTCTGGTCGTGCACGATTTGTTCTTCAAACAGGGAATGCATGACCACCGCTGCCGCACCGGCATCCTCCACGGCCTTTATTTTATCCACATACGCGGTTAAGGGCGAAGCGGAAAGGATTAACGGATTTTTTAATTTTAAACCCATGTAAGTGGTTGTCAGGTCCATGGTACACCCTCTCGTTATTGCTTCGGTTTAAAGGAACCTCCCCGGCCGTGTGGTCAGGGAGGCGGTTGTGTTAATGTTTGCCATTGCCGTTTTTCCCGTTCCCCTGTTCCGGCTTCCAGACCTCGGCCATGTGCTTGTAGACGTGCCACCGTTCGTTGACGATTTCCTGTGCCTGTGCCAGCAATTCGCGGGCTGCTTCCGGATTGGTTTTGGTAAGCATTTTGTAACGGGTTTCGTTATAAGCGTACTCGGCAAAGGAAATTTTAGGATCACGGCTATCCAGGATGAACGGATTTTCACCTTGCATTTCACGCCGCGGGTCGAAGCGGAACAACGGCCAGTAAGCAGATTCCACAGCCAGTTTTTGCTGGTGCATGCCGTACCGCAGGTTGTACCCGTGGGCAATGCAGTGGCTGTACGCCACGATGAGCGACGGGCCGGGGTAGCTTTCGGCTTCCAGAAATGCTTTGACGGTATGGGTGTCGTTGGCACCCATGGCCACCCGGGCCACATACACGTTGCCGTAACTTACCGCCTGAAGGGCCAGATCCTTTTTGGGGGTCCGCTTCCCGGCAGCGGAGAATTTGGCCACCGCACCCAGCGGCGTGGCTTTAGAGGTTTGCCCACCGGTGTTGGAATACACTTCGGTGTCCAGCACCAGAATGTTGACATCCCGTCCACTGGCCAGCACGTGGTCCAATCCGCCGTAGCCAATGTCGTAAGCCCAGCCGTCACCGCCAATTAGCCACACGCTTTTGCGCACCAGGTAGTCGGCCACGCTCAGAAGCATTTTAGCTTCCGGGCGGTTCATGGTTTTCAGTTTTTTCTTGAGTTCCGCCACCCGTTGCCGCTGTTCGTAAATACCCGGTTCCGTACTCTGGTCGGCGGAAAGCAGAGCATCTGCCAGTTCTGCACCAATGTCTTCTCGCAATTTCTGAACCAGTTCGCGGGCAAATTCCGTTTGTTTGTCAATGGTCAGGCGGAAGCCCAGGCCAAATTCCGCATTGTCTTCAAACAGGGAATTGGACCAGGCGGGCCCGTAGCCTTCGTCGTTGAATGTCCACGGGGTGGTCGGCAGGTTGCCGCCGTAAATGGAGGAACACCCGGTGGCGTTGGCCACAATCATGCGATCGCCAAACAACTGGGTGGCCAGTTTAATGTAGGGCGTTTCCCCGCACCCCGCGCATGCGCCACTAAATTCAAACAACGGCCGCAGGAACTGAGAGCCTTTCACCGATTCGATTTTCAGTTTGGAACGGTCGAAATCGGGAATTTTTTCAAAGAACTCCCAGTATTTCTTTTCTTCTTCCAGAATCGGTTCCTTGGGCGTCATGTTAATGGCTTTCAGGGAGGTATTCTGTTTGTTTTTAGCCGGGCACACTTCCACGCACAGTTCGCAGCCGGTACAATCCTGCGGGGATACCTGAATGGTGTAATAGGTGTTCTCCGGCCATTCCCGGCCCCGGGCTTTGGTGCTGCGGAAGCCCTCCGGTGCGTCTTTCAGGATGCTCTGGTCATAAGCCTTAATTCGAATAACCGCGTGCGGACAGACCATGGCACATTTTCCGCACTGAATACAGGTTTGCGGATCCCACACCGGAATTTCCTGAGCAATATCGCGCTTTTCCCATTGCGTGGTGCCGCTGGGGAAAGTCCCGTCGGCAGGAAAAGCACTCACGGGCAACAGGTCACCTTCGCCGGCAATAATCTTCGCCGTAAATTGCTTGACGAAATCCGGTGCCTGATCCGGTACCACCGGGGGCATGTCGATGGTGCTGGTGACCTTTTCCGGATATTCCACCCGATGCAGGTTGGCAACAGCCTGATCCACCGCGGCAAAGTTCATCTTGACCACTTCTTCGCCCCGTTTCCCGTAGGTCTTCTTGATGGCATCTTTAATCTTCTGTACCGCTTCTTCCTGGGGAATAATGTTGGAAATGGCGAAAAAGGCCGTTTGCATGATGGTATTAATCCGGTTCAGCAAGCCCGTTTCCCGGGCGACCTTGTAGGCATCGATGACGTAAAACGTCAGCTTTTTGTCGATGATTTCCTGCTGGACCTGTTTGGGAAGCTTATCCCACACCTTGTCTGCATCGTAGGGTGCGTTCAATAAAAATACCGCACCGGGAATCGCGTGTTTCAGAACGTG
>WGBF01000145.1 GCA_015494485.1 bacterium
GTCCCCTTTAGCCGCTTCGGCTGACTGATGTTCGTGCTGTTGCGTTTCATGCCCGGCCTGAGCACCACCGCTCCCTTTTACCGGCACCAATTCCATACCACAAATGGGACAATTCCCCGGTTCATCCAGAATAACTTCCGGATGCATACCGCATGTCCACAATTGCCCTTCGGCCTGTTGTTCATTTGCCGCTTTATCGGATGAACTGCAGCCAATAATTCCTACACTCACAGGAATAACAATCAGAATAAGCGCCAGAAGTGTCCATTTTTTCATTGAAAAACTCCTCTGTTTAATTTGTCAACGGTGTACCGGTTAAGTATTCCAGTTTAGCCTGGTCAATCAGGTAATCACTAAATACCCGGTAATAATCCATCTGGTAATTGAAAAGGGTAATCTCATTATTGAGGAGGGTTAAAAAATCTACCTTGTCCGTTTGGTAACCCGCAATGGCCGAATTTAACGACTGCGTAGCCTGAGGGATGATACCATCCCGGTATAACTGGATTAGACGGTAATTTTTTTCCAGGCTACTGTGGGTTGCTTCGATTTGAGAAAACACCTGGTTTTTAACATCAAGAAAACGGGAACGCACCACCGATTGGCGAATCTGATGTTCCCGGACTTCCTTTTTTTGCTTGCGCCAGAAATACAGGGGCACTTTAACGGTTACCAGACCGGAGACAAAATCCACACCGGGATTTCCATTGCGTAAGGGGTCCCGCTGCGTGTACGCAATCCCCAGTCGAAAATCAGGTAAATACCCCTTTTTGGCCAGCCGGTAACGCTTCTCCTGTTTTCGGACCTCGGCTTCCCATACCACAAACAGGGGACGGTTGGCATTGGCCAGGGCCATCAGCGAATCCAACGTGACATTGCCTTCGGAAAGCGGCAGACTTTCCGGTGTTCGGATCGGTGTTTGTTGGGGACGATTGAGCAGGGCGTTTAAATTAGCCTGGACAGCCCGGCGGCGTTGCTTCAGGCTGATCAACTTATCCAGCATTTTGGAGTGCTCCACCTGCGCCCGAAGCACGTCCTGCTGCAATCCCTTGCCCACCGTATATTTGGTTTCCGCAATTTTAATGAATTGTTGCAGCGTTTCTGCATTCTGGCGAGTAATTTCAATCGCCCGATCCAGATAAAACAATTGGAAATATGCTTGCCGCGCATTGAGCAACAGTTGATTCACCGTTTCCTGATAATAGGCCTGCCGCACGGTAACATCTTCACGGGCAATCTCTTCCTTTAACCCCAATTTTCCCGGAAACGGAATGTCCTGCAAAAAGGCAATTTGTTTCCCTGTCATGGGTTCCTGATCAAAGGAAAAAGTATTTACCGGTAAATTAAGGATATTAAAGCTAATAGCCGGATCCGGTAACGCACCGGCCTGAGGTACAACTTCCTCCGCAGCTTTCCAGGCATCGTGCATGGCTTTGACCTGCGGATTGGCTTTCAGTACCAGGTTTTTTAAGGAATCCAGTGTTAAAATGTGTTGGGCTTGAACCGTTGCAATGTTCATTAAAATCGCAACCACGAACGGATAAAGAACGACGTTCCGCAAAATGCCAACCTCCTTTTTAATTTGAATGTTTCGTTTTATTGCCGGTGTAACGATTCGAACGCATGGAAATTACCAGTTGCTGAATTCGGGGATAGTACAGGCCAATTGACAACAGCCCTAAACTCCCCCACCAAAAAATTGAAAAATGACGAATATAAACGTTTAATGACGCGTTATGGCCACCGGTTAGGTGATGGGAACGCGGTGTATGGGAAATCAGGGTTCGGTCTTCACCATTTTCGTCATGGTGAACATCACCAATGAGTCGATGGAAGATACAGGTAAAATCATCTCCCAGAGAAATCGGAAAGAACAACACGGTACCAATCAATCCCAGACCAATCAAAACCGAACGAATCCAAAACAACGACGATGACACGCAAAACCTCCTATTCATTAAACTGGTGGGATTTCCCTCAATTCCAGTGCCAGAAAAGATGACGGCGGGATCTAATGGAATGTAACTTGTTGTTTTTTAATTTGTTACAAAATACTTTGAGGGCAGTTTATTGCATCCACAATTTCCCGAATTGTAGAATATTCTACAATTGAGCTGTACACTATTCCACAATTCTCCATAAAAAAACGGGCGGCAATTGTGCCGCCCGTTCCATCCAATGGATACCTCTGTGATTGAATCAGGAAACTTTCACTTCGATTTCCTTCGCACGAGCCTCCTCCGCTTTCGGCAACACGATGGTCAACACACCATCCTTGTAGGTTGCTTCAATTTTGTCTTCCTGAATCTGGCTCGGCAACTGGAAAGTGCGGTAAAATTTGCCATAGCGACGTTCAACCCGATGGAAGTTCACATCTTTTTCTTCTTTTTCCTGTTTCCGTTCGCCTTCAATAGTCAGCACACCATCTTTGTAGGCAATGTGGATGTCATCCTTTTTCATGCCAGGCAGTTCAGCAGTAACGATGAATTCGTTGTTGGTTTCCTTAATATCTACCAACGGCTGCCATACGGTGGTGGTGGTTGGCAGTTCGGTTTCCTCCAGCAGACTCGGACCAAAGAAACGGTTCAACAGACGATTCATTTCTTCCTGAATATTCATTAATTCACGAGCCGGGCTCCAACGAACCAGTGCCATATCTTTTCACCTCCTTTCTTTTTTATTTCTTTCGCCAATTTATAATACAAGCCCTGTGCCAATTTTTACAAAAAACCACAAATTATTAATTATCAATGACTTACAAAGATTACTTAAGTTAGAAAATCCCTGTGAATTTTTTGCAAAGGGTCTCCCAAATTGTCAACCTCCATTGTAAAAGTGTTAGATTGTGGGAAAGAATTTCAGAATTACCCGAATTCTCTGTTCGGATGCAAAGGTTTGACTCAATTTACATCCTAAAGAATTACATAGCGGCTTTCATTAGGAGAGACTCCTTACCCCAAATTTTTTGTTTGGGCGCCGGAATTCATCTCAAACCATTGGCAGGAATTGCCAGCAAACCGTCAAAACTGAACCATCATTCCCACAAAAGGCAACGTTTGAAATTGATACAGGGGAATAATTTTACCATTATCCAGGTACTGGTATTCCCAGATATTTTTGGTGTCCAGGATGTTTGCCAGGTTTAAATACAGCGTCAATGTGCCCTGCCGGAAGGTAAGTTGTTTGGCCAGGCGGACATCCACACGGCGGTAATAGGGTAAGCGGGATTGGTTTAATGCCACCCGGTCGGTAATAATCCAGCGGTGGAGCGCCGAAGAATATATCGGTCGAGTAAAGGGACGGCCGGCTGCCACCCGTAATTGCATTGAAACGGTAAGGGGATTGCCAATCGGCAAAACAATTGCCAGCATGTTGAAATACCATTTCCTCGTTAATTTCTGATACCAGGGGTAATCCCCAAAAAACCACCGATAGTTAATGGTAACAGAAGCGCCAAAGGGCACATCAAAATTTCCCGGATACCAGGATTGCTTCCGCCAGTCGGTTAACAAGCTTCGCATGCCAAAAACCGTTATTTTCCAGCGAAAATGTTCGGCGCTGGAATTTCCCGCCAAAAATTCTGCCCCATAGGTTTTTCCCTGCTGGGTGGCCGTAAACAGTGAATCGTAGGAATACGCAAACACATATCCGGGCGTATCGAATCGATACAAATATGGTAGGTGCTGGTAACGTTTGTAGTACATTTCAACTTTCGTTATCATTCCGTTTTCCCACTGTTTTTCGAACGCCAGGGAAAATTGGTCTACCCGCGGAACTGCCGGCTTTCGGCCGGGATTCAGTAAAGTTATTCGCACGTATTCCGGCCACTGGAGATTTCGTTGCAGCACCAGGTGAACCCAACCCAGTTGGTTTGTTCCCAAGGACACTGCCAACCGGGGTAACTCATAAGACTGGTCGAAATAAGCCGAACGTTTCACACTCAATCCAGCGGAAAAGCGGAATTTGTTTTTTTGCTGAAAGGCAACCTCGGCAAAAGCCGTACTCCGGGTTTCCTGAAATTCCCCGCTGCGACTCAACACGGTATTTGGTTGACGGGGAATTATCAGGCGGTCGGCATTCCACTGAAGAAAGTGCGACACGGTGGCAACCGTGACGTCACCGCCGGCAATCAATTCCACCCGGTTTGTCGGCATCCACACCACGTTCAATCGCGCTGTGTTTTCTTTTTCTCGAGAGGAATTTTGCATGTAGGGTGTTTCACCGGTGGCACCGGCAATGGCAAATTTCCATCGGCTTACCCGTCGGTTAACCGTTAATTTGAACAGCATGGATTCCCGGAAAATACGCTTGTACACCATACCTGCCATAAATTGTTGAAAGCGGGCGCTGGCATCGGGTATCCCCTGGGTATATCCTTGTTGCTCCGTGTTGTTGGTTAAGCGAAAGTGGTCTTTCATTCCAATGACCAGAAACTCCCCCACAGAACGGGGTGTGAAACGCAGTTGAGCGTATGCCATACCGTCCGTATATTCCGGAACATGGGTTAAACCTACATCCGCGCCAATGAAATTCAGGAAACTTTTGCGACCCGCGAAAAATCCACTAAAAGCCTGATCCGGTGTGGCAAATGGTAACACACCATCCACCCCGGCAAAATTGGCATTGACAATCCCTTTCCCGGGAAAGGATTGACGAAGTTCATAGCGGGCAATTCCGGAAAGGGCATGATTGTATTCCACCGGGAAATTGCCGGAATAAAACCGTACACTTCGAATGACAAAAGGATTTATAAAACTAAACGCTCCGCCACTACTCCCCTGAAAACCAAAATGATTGGGATTTCGCACAAGAAAATCATTTATGTAAAAAGCATTTTCCCAGGGAGCTCCACCCCGCACGCTGAATTCATTATACTGATCGGTAACGGAAACCACAGAGGGAATTTGTCCCAGGGCGCGTTGCGGGTCTGTTAGGGCCGCAGGTTCTTCCCAGATTTCTTCCGCATGCAAATCATACACACCGCTAAATTCATTCCCCTGTCGCACATTGGGTGACCCGGTAATGATGACCTCATCCCCGGAGTAGGATACCGGTTTCAGGTAAATTTTAATATGTAGCGTATCCAGCTTCTCTGTAACAGCTACAGCTTTTTTCCAGACTTCATATCCGATAAACCGCACGA
>WGBF01000146.1 GCA_015494485.1 bacterium
ACGTAGGAGTGCACTATCCGCTGGATGTTCTGGGGGGCTGGGCTCTGGGGATAGTGTGCGGAATTGTTGTTTTGCTGGGAACGCAATGGGCACGCGAACGTTTTTTGAATACAGCACCCAAAGCGTTTGAAGAAAACCGTGAAAGGTAAATGATGGCGTTATACCAATCCCTGAAAAATCGAATTAAAAATTATTTTTTCTCTGGCCTGGTGGTGACGGTTCCCATCATCATCACAATTGTGGTGCTGCGGGCGATTTTCAACTTTTTTGACCGCCTTTTTCTTCCCCTGATAGAGCACTACTTTCATGTGCGCATTCCCGGGCTGGGCATTGTCCTGGGGGTGGTGTTTATTTTGATTGTGGGCATTTTAACCCGCAATTATTTCGGGACCAAACTGGTGCAACTGGGGGAATGGGTGGTGTCCAAAATTCCCATTGCCAAAACTGTGTATTCCGGTGTTCAGCAAATGCTAATGACCTTCAGCGGGCAGCAAAAATCTTCCTTTAAGGATGTGGTATTGCTGGAATATCCCCGCAAAGGGGTGTATTCTCTGGGGTTCCTTAACGGCATTATCAAACAGGAAGGTTCCCCGGCACCCTTACTGAGCATTCTGGTAATGACCTCCATTAATCCCACCAGCGGTTACCTGGTGTTGGTGCCTCCGGAGGAAGCCCGGTTTACCACCCTCAAAGTAGAAGATGCCATGAAAATGATTGTTTCCGCCGGAATTGTGGTGCCAGACCAGCTCACCTTCAAGCCCAACCCCTATTTGATGATTGAAAATTAAGCGCCGCGTTGCGTTTCCCGGGAATGCAAAAAACCTTTCTGTTCATTTGTCACCCATTTTCTTGTATATTTGAAGCGAAACGCAAAATAAACGGAGTTATTGTTTTAGATGAACATTTTATTTGTAGCCGATTTGGTGGGCGAAAGCGCACTGGATTTGGTGCTGGATTTGTTACCCCGTATTCGCTTGCAATACAATATTGATTTTACCATTGTAAACGGTGAAAATACCGATAAAGGCAAAGGCATTACCCCCAAACAGGTAAAACGCCTGAAGGATGCCGGCGTGGATGTGATTACCTCCGGAAATCACATCTGGGAACCCCGCAAACGGGAAGTGTTAATCCAATTTGCCGGATATTTAATTCGTCCCCTTAATTATCCCGAAGGAAACGTCGGGGTTGGGTCCACCGTTGTGGTGGCAAAAAACGGGGTGAAAGTGGGGGTGATTAATGCCCAGGGGCGGAGTTTCATGTATCCCATTGATTGCCCGTTTCGCACCACGGAAAAGGAAATCCGCCGCCTGCGCAACGAAGCACGGGTAATTATTGTGGATTTCCACGCGGAAGCCACCGCGGAAAAGCAGGCCCTGGGCTGGCATCTGGACGGGAAGGTGAGTGCGGTGATTGGCACCCACACCCACGTGCAAACAGCCGACGAACGCATTTTGCCCAACGGCACGGCCTACATTACCGATGCTGGCATGTGCGGTCCCCGGGAATCGGTTATTGGCATGGATATTCAGAAAGCGGTGCAGCGGTTTATTCTTCAATCCCATGTGTATTACGCCATTGCCAAAAACGACATCTGGTTTAACGGGGTGGTGGTGACGGTGGATGAACGCACCGGAAAAGCCACGGCGATAACCCGCCTGAATTTCAATAAAGAAGGATTTAACCATGACAGCCAAACGCATTGACGGAAAAGCCATTGCAGCAGCCATTCGGGAAGAAATCCGTGAGGAAGTGGCCCAATTAAAACAGCAAACCGGGCGCACACCGGGCCTGGCGGTCATTCTGGTTGGTGATGACCCGGCTTCCCACGTGTACGTGCGGCAAAAAGCCAAAGCATGCGAAAAAGCCGGAATCCATTCCGTTACGGACCATTTGCCAGCGGATATCAGCCAGGAGGCGTTGCTGGAGAAGGTTGCTTATTACAATGACCACCCGGATTTTCACGGCCTGCTGGTGCAATTGCCCCTGCCGGACCATCTGGACGCCAATGCGGTAATCGATGCCATTCACCCGGCCAAGGATGTGGACTGCTTTCATCCCTACAATGTGGGATTGTTGACCATTGGCCGACCGCGGTTTAAACCGGCAACGCCAGCCGGAATTGTGGAATTGCTGAAGCGCAGCGGCATTTCTCCTGCCGGAAAGCATGTGGTGATTCTGGGGCGCAGCAACATTGTGGGCAAGCCGCTGGCCAATTTGCTGGTACAGAAGCACCCCGATGCCAATGCCATTGTGACGGTGCTTCACTCCGCGGCAAAGGAATTGCCCCCCTTTACCCGCCAGGCGGATATCCTGGTGGCCGCAATCGGGCGACCGGAATACGTGCCCGGCGACTGGATTAAACCCGGCGCGGTGGTTATTGACGTGGGCGTAAACCGCGTGCCGGCAGACAACGAAAAAGGCTACCGGCTGGTGGGGGACGTAAAGTTCGACGAAGCGGTGGAAGTGGCCAGCTACATCACGCCGGTGCCGGGCGGTGTGGGACCCATGACCATCGCCATGTTGTTGCGCAATACCTTAACCGCGTTTCGCCTTCAGGTCATGCAGGGCTAACCGGGAAAAACCGAAATTGCTACCGGCGGCACCCGGAAAATATTACGCAGTGTGTTCATGAATACGATTCTACTGGAACATCAGGAAGGGATTGGCATCATCCGTTTGAACCGGCCCCAGGTGCACCATGCCATTGATGGTTCCACCATGGAGGCCCTTCAACACGCCGTGTTTCAATTCAATGCCGATACGTCCATTCGTGCTGTAATGTTGGCCACCACCGGTGGGGAAACCTTTTGCGCCGGGGGTGATTTGCGCTATTTTGCCACCCTGCGCACCCGTGAGGCCGGGCGCCAGATGTCCCGAACCATGCAGGCCATTTTAATGCAAATCGAAGAAGCACCCAAACCCTATATTGCTGCCATTCAGGGAAATGCTTTTGGGGGCGGGTGTGAATTGGCCCTGGCCTGCCATTTCCGCGTGATGGCGGAGGGGAAGCACTTTGCCTTCCGGCAGGTGGCCAATGGCATTATTACCGGATGGGGAGGCGGCCGACGCCTGTTTCGGCTGGTTCCGCC
>WGBF01000147.1 GCA_015494485.1 bacterium
CCCCTGTGGCTGGAGCCGGATTTGTATCCCGGCATTACCTGGAAAGACATGCTGACCGCTACCCGGCACTGGTTCACCTATTTAAAAGAAAAGAAACGCGCTGACGTGGTAATTGGACTGTTCCATGCCGGGGTGCATCCCAATGCCGGAACACCGGGTTGGCCGGAAGGGCTTCCGGAGGAAAATCCCTGTTTGCAAATTGCAGAAGCCATTCCGCAACTGGACGTTATTCTGGGGGGACACGAACACCGTATTTTCAACACCCACGAAGAAGGCGATGCAAACCGCCCGGTTGACCGTCCGCTGGTTATGATGGCCGGAAGCCACGGGCGATATGTGGGGGTGGTCACTTTGCACGTAAAGAAAGAGCAAAACACCTGGGTGGTAACTGACAAATGGGGACATCTGGAACGGGTGGCCGGGCAGCCGGCGCATCCGAAAATTGTGAACATCCTGCGCCCTTACCATCGGGAAGTGCTGCACTACGTTAGTTCCATCATCGGCCATCTGGAAGCCCCCCTGTCTTCCCGCCTCTCCCGTTTGATGGACACCCCGTTTCTGGATTTCATTCACCAGATGCAATTCTACTTTACCGGAGCGGACCTCTCCTTAGCCGCAAGCTTTGATGCCCATTTTGAGCTAAAACCGGGCCCCATTCGTATTAAAGACGTGTACGGGGTGTACAAATACGAAAATTACCTTTACGTGGTGGAGATGACCGGCGCACAATTTAAAGAGCACCTGGAATGGAGCAGCCAGTATTTTCACACGGTGGACCCGGAGCGATTCATTCCGGATGATTTCATTAACCATGATTTTATGGGCTTTAACTTTGACACCGGCGAAGGTGTGGATTACGAAATTGATGTAACCCGCCCGGTGGGACATCGTATTCAAAACCTGCGGTTGCAAAAATCCGGGGAACCGCTGCACTTGGATACAGTGTATCGGGTGGCGGTAAACAGTTACCGCGCTCAGCAACTGCGGCAACGGTTTCATTGTCCCGTGGTGTGGAAATCCAACAAAGAGGTGCGGGATCTGATGGTAGAGTACATTCAGCAACTGGGAACAGTTCGCCCCACATGCAATTTTAACTGGAAGATTGTACCGGAGTGGGTGGTGGAGCAGTTTATTAAACGCCGCATGCTGGCGAAACCCTGAAGCTTTTTGGAGAGCACTTGCTTTCGGAAGCGATATTTTTTATAATGCACAGCTTTTTTAGGAGACGCTATGACGGTAAAAAAATCTGATTTGGTGAACCTGCTGGCCGATGCCACAGGAATGAGCAAAAAAGAGGTGGAGGTCATTGTTAACGGCCTCCTTTATCAAATAATAGAAGCCCTGCAGAACGGCGACCGGGTTGAAATCCGCGGGTTTGGCTCTTTTTACGCCAAGGAACGAATGCCGCGCAAAATTGTGAATCCCAAAACGGGCAGGGAAATGGATGTGGACCACCGCTTTGTACCGGTATTTAAACCGGCCAAGTTTTTTAAAGAAAGCGTGAATCAGAAGCTTCTGCAGAAGGCGAAAAAGGGAGAGGATGCATGAGCACTTGCCCGGCCTGCCATCAGGAAGTTCCTGGCGATGCCCGGTTTTGTCCGCACTGCGGGGAACCACTTGCCGCCACACCGCGGATTTGCCCCCAATGCGGCACGGAAAACGAAGCCGCCAACCGCTACTGTAAATCGTGTGGGGCCATTTTAATTGTGGAAACCGCCGGGAAGTCCCGCGGAACGTGGTGGAATAATCCCTATTTGGTCATCATGCTGCTGGGTATTATTGCCATGGGGGTCGCCACCTATTACAATTTTAAGAAGGGGCCTCTGGGTGGGGCAGCCGTCACCGCAACAGCAGCACCCCCACCCACAGAGCAATCCGTCAACGCTCCTGCTGGCGAGAATGAAGCGCTGCCTTTTACCCCGGAAGAGCTGGAAGCACACATCCAGGCGCTAAAGGATAAAATTCAACAGGAACCGGACAACGTTAAAAATTACGTAGATCTGGGGAACCTGCTTTTTGACGCCGGACGTTTTACCGACGCCATTCCCTATTACCAGAAAGCGCTGGAACTGGACCCCAAACAACCGGAAGTGATTGTGGACATGGGCGTGTGCTACTTTCAGCAAGAAGATTATGCCAAAGCAAAAGAGTTGTTCCAGAAAGCACTGGACATTGATCCCAACCACGTGTACGCGCTGTACAACATGGGCATTGTGGACATTCGGATGGGAGATGTGGAAGGCTTAATCAACGCCTGGACAAAATTGATTGAAATTGCCCCTAATTCCCCGCAGGCACAGCGGGCTAAGCAAATTCTGGACGAAGCGCATCAACAGGTGGAACAAAATAAAAATCAGTCACAACAAACAGGAGGTGCGGATTAATGCCGTGTGGACGTAAACGCAAGCGCCATAAAATGGCCACCCACAAGCGCAAAAAACGGCTGCGCAAGAACCGCCACAAAAAGAAAATTCGTTAATTGGTAAAAGGAAATTGGGTCCATGGCCACCCGTCAGGTGTACACCGTTTCCCGCCTTACGCGGGAAATCAAAGAGCTGCTGGAAATGAGCTTCCCACGCCTGTGGGTGGAAGGGGAAATTTCCAATTTTAAACGCCATTCCTCCGGGCACCTGTACTTTACGCTAAAGGACGACAAGGCCCAGATTAACTGCGCCATGTGGCGCTTCCGGGCCAACGGGTTGATTTTCCAGCCCCAGGACGGAATGCAGGTGCTGGTTGAAGGTGAAGTTCAGGTGTACGAAAAGGGCGGATATTACCAGCTGGTGGTGCACCAAATGCAGCCTGCTGGTGTTGGCGCCCTTCAAATGGCCTTCGAGCAGTTAAAGAAAAAACTCCACGCCGAGGGCCTCTTCGACGAAAAATTCAAAAAACCCATTCCCCAATATCCTGAGCGAATCGGTGTGGTCACTTCTCCCACCGGTGCTGCTATTCGGGATATTATCAGCGTCATTACCCGGCGCTTTCCCGGGGTGCAAATTATTTTGTACCCGGTGCGTGTCCAGGGAGAGGGAGCAGCCGAAGAGATTGCCAGGGCCATCCGCGAATTTAATGAATTCGGAGATATTGACGTACTCATCGTGGGTCGGGGTGGCGGGTCGTTGGAAGACCTGTGGGCATTTAACGAAGAAATTGTTGCCCGTGCCATTTTTGAATCGCGGATTCCGGTGATTTCCGCTGTGGGGCACGAAATTGATTTCTCTATTGCCGATTTTGTTGCCGACCGGCGCGCCCCAACACCCTCCGCAGCAGCCGAAATGGCCGTAAAGGACCGCCTGGAGCTGCTGGGCATGGTCAAATACTTTGAAGAAAAACTGTACACCACCATGGTGAAAATCATTAGTCAGTATCAGGACAAAATTGCCGCTATTCAACAAAGCTATGCTTTTCGCAAACCGGAGGATGTGATTTACCAGAAAATGCAGCGGGTGGATGAGCTCCAGAAAAACTTAAGCACCGCCATCAACCATCTGCTGGAAGTTCACCAACACCGGTTGAATGGTTTCCGAAATCACCTGCAGGCCCTGAATCCGGAAGCTATTCTGCAGCGCGGCTACAGTATTTGCTACAAGGATGGTGAAATTGTAAAGGACGTCAAACAATTGCACGTACTGGACATGGTCAATGTGCGGGTTGCCCGCGGCCACTTTCTTTCCCAGGTTCAATTGATTGGAGACGGAAAATGAGCAAGGAAAAAAAACTAACGTTTGAAGCAGCACTGAATCGGCTGGAAGAAATTGCCCGCTTGCTGGAAAGCGGTGAAGCCCCACTGGAAGAATCGCTGGCCCTGTACGAAGAAGGCATGAAGCTCATTGAATTTTGTAACACCAAGTTAAACGAAGCGGCCAAAAAGGTGCAAAAACTGACCCGCAATTCGGAAGGGGAATTCCAGACCGAACCCCTGGATTCCGCTGAAAGCCCATCTTCCGACACAGAAAACTAATTATTTCGGACTACCCACCTCCACGGCGTGAGCCACCATTTTCCGTAACGTCATTGCATTTTTTACGGCATATCCGCCCACATCATTATTAAAAAATGCCCATACCGCCAATCCCGCTTCCAGCCAGCGGGCCACTTTCGTGGCATATTCTGCCAGTTGCTCATCGGGGTAATCGGAAGCGTACAGCGCGCCGGGGCCATGAAACCGCAGATACACAAAGTCTGCCGTTACCCCTTCGTATTTGGGGAAGCGCCCTCCGGAATCGGCAATGACCCAGGCAATGTTGTAACGCCGCAGTAAATCCTGAGCCTCAGCGGTAAACCAGGTATCGTTCCGGGCTTCCAGAGCGTAGGTGTACTCACCAAATTCATTCCGCAGCATTGTCAGGAACGGCTCTACCACCGCACTGTCAAACCGAAAGCTGGGCGGAAGTTGAATTAAGATAGGCCCCAACCGGGGCGTTAATTTGCTCATGACCTCAAAATAGGAAACCAGCGCCTCCCGGCAATCCACCAATCGCTTCTGGTGGGTAATTAACCGGCTTAATTTGGCCGCAAAACGGAAATGTTCCGGCGTTTTGGCAACCCACCCTTCAACCATGGCGGGTTTGGGAAGACGGTAAAAACTGGCGTTCAATTCCACACACCCAAAATGCTGGGTGTAATAGGAGAGAAACTGGTCATTCCGCATTCCCTGAGGGTAAAACTTCCCCACCCAATGGCGGTAACTCCAGCCGGAAGTGCCCACGCAGAATTTCCCCTGCATGGCTTCCCTCCTCTATTTTAACACGGTACTCAGTACCTCCACCGCCGTGTCAATTTCCGCTTTGGTGACAATCAACGGCGGCAAGAACCGCAGCACATTGGTGGCGGTGGCATTAAAAATAAGCCCGTTTTCGATGCCCTTTAGCACATAGGGATAGCCTTCCTCATTAATCACCATGGCCTGCATCAATCCCCGTCCCCGCACCTCTTTAATTTTTTCGGGATATTTTTTCTGGAGTTCCCGCAATTGAGCGGAAAAATATTCACCGACCTCTTTTACATGGTCCAGCAGTCCGTTCTCCATCAGTTCATCCACCACCGCAATGCCCGCAGCGCAGGACACGGGATTTCCGCCGAAAGTAGTACCATGTTCACCGCGCACCAGAACATTCACCAGTGGTTCGCTCACTAAAAACGCGCCCAGCGGCATGCCACCGCCCAGCGCTTTGGCACTGGTTACAATATCCGGCCGGATTCCGTAGTGTTCATAGGAAAAGAAGTAGCCGGTGCGCCCGATGCCGGCCTGAATTTCATCGGCGATGATGAGGAAATGGAATTTTTCCCGCAGAGAAGCCAGCTCTGCTACGAATTCCGGTGTTGCCGGAACGACCCCGCCTTCACCCTGCACAAATTCCAGTACCACCGCCGCAGTTTTTTCCGTTACGGTTTCCTTAAGCTTTTCCACGTTGTTGTAGGGAATGTGTTGAATGCCCGGCAACAACGGTTGAAAACTTTTCTGGTACTTTTCCTGGGCCGTAACCGACAGGGCCCCAATGGTGCGGCCATGGAACGCCCCTTCAAAGCAAATAATTTCCGATTTGCCGTGCTGGTTGGCCCACTTTTTAACAATTTTTAAGGCCCCTTCTACGGCTTCGGTACCGCTGTTGGTAAAAAACAGGCGGGCCATTCCGCTGTAGCGGATGAGCCGTTCCGCCAGCTCAATCTGAACATCCTGCACAAAATAGTTGCTTAAATGCAGGTTGCGATGCATTTGCTTTTCCATCGCCTGCAGCACTGCCGGATGGGAGTAGCCTAACGCATTAACCCCAATGCCGCTTAAAAAGTCCAGATACCGCTTACCAGAACGGTCTATCAAATACACGCCCTCACCGCGGTCCACTTCCACCGGCAAACGCTTGAATACCGGTAAAAAGTACTGATCTGCCATTTCAATCCAGCTCATACATGCCTCCTTTATTCGCATTCTGGAAATTCATTGATTTCAGCACGCTCTTTGCGTATTATTCACAGACATGGTGGAATTTACGCGTTGACCGTATGAAAGGCAAAGTAAGAAACGTCCAGTCGTTCTCCAAAACTCTGGTTATTGGCAGCGATTTAGCCAATTTGAGCAAAGTAGAGCAGTTCATCGAAGAAATTTCCCGCAAAGCAAAACTGGACGAAGACCAGGAAGGCAATCTGGCCATCGGACTCACCGAATTGGTCAACAATGCCATTTTACATGGCAACCAATCGGATCCTTCCAAGAAGGTAACAATCGAAGTTACCCTGCATGAAAATCGGCTTACCGTCAGTGTCCAGGATGAAGGGAGTGGCTTTGACCCCGAAGCGCTGGAAGACCCCCTATCGCCGGAAAATTTGTTAAAAGAAAGCGGCCGCGGGATATTCCTGGTGGAGCAGTTGGTGGGCCCGGTAACCTTTAGCCGCCGCAATCACGGCACCGAAGCCCGCTTTATCCTGGAACTTGATTAAACCTGTAACTCTCCGAACATCTCCCACATCAAAACGAAGGAAAATTTGATTAGGAAATTAATGTTGCTTTTCCTAAATTTTCGGGTTTCGATTTATGCCCGGTAACGGGGGCATGGTCAGGGAAAGGGAATAATAAGAACGAGTGAAACGTAAGCCGCAAATGCACCATATATCCAAAACATGGTATTTCATCGCCCTTACGGTGTTTTTAACCGGCCAATTGTATGCCGGCGACGTAGTGCGGCTTATTGCCGGCGGCGATGTTATGCTGGCCAACTGGATTCAGGAACATCTGGAAACGGAAGGGCCTGCTTATCCGTTTCAGCACATTGCCCGGATATTAAATGATGCCGATGTGGTTTTTGCCAATCTGGAAGCCGCATTTGGTACCGGCGGACAACCCTTCCCCAAGCAATACAATTTCCGGGTTCATCCCCGGTTTGCGGCTACCCTTCAGGCCGGGCACATTAATCTGGTGAGCATTGCCAATAACCACATCATGGATTTCGGTCCGGAAGTGCTGCAGGAAACCCTGGCAACACTCACGCAACACAACATCCGCTTTGCCGGTGCCGGGACAACCCTTGCGGATGCCCGACGCCTCACAACGATAACAGTCGATTCCATGACAATCGGGTTGCTGGCTTACAATTTAACCTTTCCGCAGGAATTCTGGGCAACGGACACGTCGGCCGGTACCTGTTTCCCGTACGAGGAATTTGTTTTCAGCGATATTCGCCATGCCAGCCAGGCGGTAGACTTTTTAATTGTTTCCTGTCACTGGGGTGAAGAACTCCAGGATACCCCCAAACCGTATCAGATTCGTTTTGCACATCAAGTTATTCGCAAAGGTGCCGATTTAGTGTTAGGTCACCATCCGCACGTGGTTCAAGGGATTGAGGTATATCGCGGAAAGGTTATTGCGTATTCGCTGGGAAATTTTGTGTTTAGTTCGTACAGCAAAACGGTGAAAAACAGTATGCTCCTTGAATTTCACATCCGCCCCGATCGCCAATATTCCCTGACCATTCATCCCATAAACGTGTATAATGTGGACGTGGAATTTCAACCCCGTCTTCTGGAGGGGGAAGAGCGCACGGCGTTTTTGAATTACCTGGCCACAATAAGCCGGGAACTAAATAATGGCGAAGTCGTTATTAGCAACGATGGAAAATTAAACGTACTAACCCAAAACAAACCCCTAGATTAAAGAAAGTAGGAGGGTTTAAAAAAAGTATGGCAAGAGGAACAACCAGCAGGGCAAGTCAGTCGTTAGACAAGTATTTACAGGAAATCGGCGAAGTGCCATTGCTCACTCCGGAAGAGGAAATTGAGCTGGCACGCCGTATTAAGCAGGGAGACCAGGAAGCGCTGGAAAAACTGACCAAAGCCAATCTGCGCTTTGTGGTCAGTGTCGCCAAGCAGTACCAGAATCAGGGGCTTTCCCTGGGTGATTTAATTAATGAAGGAAACCTGGGGCTGATTAAAGCCGCCAAACGCTTTGACGAAACGCGGGGATTCAAGTTCATCTCCTACGCAGTGTGGTGGATTCGGCAGTCCATTTTACAGGCTTTGGCCGAACAGTCCCGCGTGGTACGGTTACCCCTGAACCGGGTCGGCGCGTTGAACAAAATCGGTAAAACATACGCTGCGCTGGAACAGGCCCTGGAACGGGAACCCAGTGCCAGTGAAATTGCCGAACAGCTGGATATGTCCGATTACGAAGTTGCCGATACGTTGAAAATCTCCGGGCGGCATTTATCCATGGACGCCCCGTTTAGCAATAGCGAGGACAACCGCTTACTGGACGTTATTGAAAACGACCATCAGCCACCACCGGATCACGATTTGATGAACGAATCGCTGAAAGTGGAAATTGAACGTGCACTGGCCACATTAACCAAGCGCGAAGCGGAAGTGGTGCGGTTGTATTTTGGTCTGGGACAGGAACATCCGTTGACGCTGGAAGAAATTGGCGAGCGATTTAACCTGACCCGGGAGCGGGTACGGCAAATTAAGGAAAAAGCCATTCGGCGCTTGCGGCACGCCTCCCGCAGCCGTGCATTGCGGGCATTCCTGGGTTAAGTTTTTTCAGGTTCGGTACTTTTTTCCGTTTACACCCCCGATAAGCCTATCGGGGGTTTTTTATTGGTAAATGTGCTCTCCGCAGGCGTCGCATTTTTTCAGTCCCTGTTTAACAGACATGCCCGAGGGATATTCTTGCTCTGCGCCCCCCATTAAATATTGTGCGTTTTCCCTGCCTGCCAGGCTGTTTTCCTGTACCAGAACAGAATACCCCAGCGGCCACCTTTCGATTCCCTGTTAGGGGACAATAAATTGGAAAAAACTACGGTCAACGTTGTGAAGGATCGTCACCCGGCAAATAAAAATCCCGGCTGCTGAGGCGCCGGGATTTTATCGGAAATCGTCGAGGGCCAATTTCCGCTGCGGTACGGGAAAGGCCCGCCAGGCAGCCGAAATTGCACCCTCTATTTTTTTCATGTATGATGTCTTAAACTAATCGCATGCCGTTTTTCCCCGGTGATGTATCTCACATCTCAGTTCTTTTTTACTGCGCCGGATGCCACCACGTGAACACCCTTTTGCTTTAATCCCTCAATAATGCTTTCCCGCGTGTACACAATTTCCACCCGACGGTTTTTGGCCCGCCCCTCCGGTGTACTGTTGTCCGCAATGGGGCGATAATGGGCAAACCCCATGGCGGCAAGGCGCTCCGGCGGAATGCCCCGCGAAATAAAGTAGCGCACAATCCGTGCCGCCCGAGCAGTGGACAGTTCCCAGTTGGAGGGATATTTGCTATTGTGGATCGGAATGTTATCCGTATGCCCTTCCACCCGCACTTTGTAGGGAAATTGCTTCAGTAATTCCACCATTTTTTCCAGAATCGGGTAGGCTTCCGGATTAAACTCCGCCTCCCCTTCCGGGAATATTACCACATCAGAAATGGTAATCACTGCTCCCCGGTCTCCGGTCTTAACATTTACCAAGCCCTGCAATTTATTTTTCATCACGTATTCTTCAACCTTGGACTCAATTTCCTGCATTTCTTTTTGAACCATAGCACCCAGTTCATCTACGGCGATTTCCGTTTTTAGCGAATCCAGGTGAATGGCTTCCAACCCCTCCCGCGTTCCGGCTTCCGGAACCTGCTGAACCCCCAGGGCATCTTTAATGGATTCCAACAATTGTTTGAATTTGTTCTGCTCCACGGTGGAAAAGGAAAACAGCAGGATAAAAAAGGTCAGCAGCAAGCTCATCAAATCACTAAAAGTAACAATCCAATCGCCGCCGCTTTCTTCCTCATCGTCTGATGGGGTATGCTGCATGTCGTCCCAGTCCATAAGCCTCCCTACGCTGCCTTTTTATTGCTGCCATTCATGCTCTTATCTACCTGCTCTTTTACCTGACGGTCTAAAAATACCTTCAACCGATCGACCAGTACTTTGGGATTTTCCCCCTCTGCGATGGCAATCATTGCTTCGATAATCAATTTCATTTCCACGGTTTCGATTTCGCTACGGCGCTTTAGCTTGGTGACCATGGGCAAAAAGAAAACATTGGCCAGCAGTGCCCCGTAAAAGGTGGTAATTAACGCCACGGCCATTTTGGGGCCAATGGAGGAAGGGTCATTCAACGACGCCAGCATTTGCACCAGGCCAATCAAGGTACCAATCATTCCAAAGGCCGGCGCAAATTTGCCCATTTCCGAAAATATTTGCCGCCCCACTTTGTGGCGTTCCTGCATGGTCACGATTTCACCCATTAAAATTTTAACGATGGTGCTCTTGGGGAAGCCATCGGACAACATCTGAAGTCCCTGCTTCAACACCGGATGCTTTACCTTCTTGCTCTCCTGTTCCAGTGCCAGTACCCCCTGCTGTTTGGCCACAGCTGCCAGGCGGGCCAATTCGGAAATTAATTTGGCATGATCCTGTTTCTCCATTTTAAACACTTTGGTCATGACCTTCATCACACCCAGAACTTCCTTTAAGGGGTAGGCAATGAGCGTGGCGGCTACCGTACCGCCACCAACAATCATGATCGATGGGACGTTAATAAAAATACCCACTTCACCACCCATAAAAATACTGGTGGCAATTAAACCCAGGCCCGATACAATTCCCAGAATGGTGGCAATATCCATCTCAACCCTCCATAATTTCCCGTTTCACATATACACCACCGGCAATCGGGTCAATCTGCTGATAATGCTGGATTTTTTGAATAATGCTTTTGGTAAGGCGCGTTCCTGCGGGGACTAATAGTACATTGGTTACGGTT
This sequence comes from bacterium, assembly GCA_015494485.1. Lineage (GTDB taxonomy): Bacteria > Calditrichota > Calditrichia > RBG-13-44-9 > J042 > WGBF01. The sequence continues at coordinate 10,741 of WGBF01000147.1, forward strand.
TTCAAGTCCCGCGCCAGTTCCATACCTTCCGTTAGTTCCAGCACACACACGTGGCGCTCCCGTGGCGCATCGTTGTCAGAAAACCGCTTGAGCACTTCTGCATGAAGGAGGGGAAAAATATTCGAATCGTACCGGCTTCCCAAAAACCGTTCAATTTCCTGCAATCCTTCCAGGGGCGTTTTTACGGTTTGACTCATGAAGAAAATGGAATCCCAGTGATTTACCATGGCAATAATACGCGAACCCAACGGGATGGTATCTCCCTCCAGCCCTTCCGGAAGGCCGGTTCCGTCCACATGTTCCCCAATGCTGCGAATGTATTCACTGACCTTGCGGAAACTGGGGATCGGCGATAATAAATTTGCTCCGATTAAATAATGATTAAACCGAACCCGTTTTTCTTCTTCAGACAGCTCTTCCACCGGTCGTTTTAAAATCGCATCGGGAATACTCATTTTCCCAATTTCATGAATGCGGGCGGCAATGTAAATTTGCTGGGCTTCGACGCGGCTCACCTGCATGGTTAAGGCAATGGCGCGGGACATTTCTGCCACCCGATTGGCATGTTCGGTATATCCGGGTTCCCGTAATTCAATCAATCGCTGGATTATTTCAATCGTATTCAGGTATGCTTTGGTCAGCAGGGAGTTCAGGCGCTTTAATTCCTTGGCCTGCCGCTCACTTTCCACCATGTGTTGAATTAGTTCCAGATGGGCCTGTTCGTACAATTTTTCCTGCTGTTTTAATTCGGCCCGCAGGCGTTGGTTCTCTTCATACAGTTCCTGGGCATCGTGAAGCACTGCTTCCGTGGGATTGGCACTCATCCCTGAATTCCTCCTGTATCATCCGTGATACATTAAATCTAATCCCATATTCGGCGGGAGGTACGGGAGCTTTACCGACGGAATGAATTCCGGGGAAGCAGGGTGCTTTACTGAGGAGTTCGGTTGGCACGGAACAGTCGCCGCAATGGCCCCATTCGCCCGGTTCCCACATCCCGGCGAAACGTTTCCAGAGCCGCTTCCATGGCCTGTTCCCCTTTTTCCACAATTTTTTCCGCGTGCTCAAAATCCGACCAGTGGAAATGGCCCACTTCAGGGCGTACCACCAAATCCGCTTCTTCAATAATTTTCTCCGAAAGGTAAGTACCGGTAATATTGCTGGCCCGGAGAAACACATCGAACACATTGGTAATGTTGTTGTCCGGTTCCAGGGTAGGATGCACATCTACGGCTATTACATAATCCGCGCCCAGGGCACGGGCAAACGGCACCGGAATATTGAAAATAATAGCTCCATCGGAAAACAATTTGCCGTTTAGCTTTAAGGGCGGAAAAATCCCCGGAATGGCGCTGCTGGCCTGCACGGCTTTTCGGATGTCTCCATGGGTAAATAAATACGGCCGACCGGAAATTAAATCGGTGGCATTACAGGCAAACGGGATGTGGGTATCTTCAATATTTCCGGGTTTTAACAGATAGGCAATGGCATTTTTTAACCGCCCTTCCTTCAACACAGCCAACTTGTTAATGACCAGATTGATCAGAACCCGATTGCGTATATTATGAGCCAGTTGCTTAAAGTACAGATCTTCATCGACTTTTCGTTTTTTCATTAAGTGAAATCCCAGTTCCTGGAAGGCACGGGTGTGGACAAAATTTCGGAATCGCTTTTCCACCAACTCCACCTGGGGCGTCTGGGCATACATTCCTCCCACGATGGCACCAAAGCTACATCCCACAATAAAGTGGAATTTGATTTTTTCCCGTTCCAGTACCCGAAGCACACCCAGATGCGCTAATCCGCGGGCACCGCCACCCCCTAATACAAGGGCAATTTTCATATGTCCACCTCCCGGTTTTGTCAGGAACTGCAAAAGCGCCCTGGCGATAGTTTTCATTGTCGTTTGTTTACCGATGAATCTTAACGAATCGGCCGTTTAAGCGTAAATATTTTTCAGGAAACACTCTGTTACAAAAAACAGGAAAAATAGCCGCGCATGGTGATGTTAAACACGGAGTGTTAAATACAAAAATAAACCGTAGGAAGCCAATAACAACACCCCTTCCAGCCGGGATACATTGTACCGAATCCGCATTAAGGGCAACAGGATAATGGACAGAATAAATAAAAACGGAATATTTATGTGAATGAGGCTGGGTTCCAGCGGAATGGGCCGGATTAAGGAAACAATGCCCCCGATAAGCACCAGGTTAAAAATATTACTGCCAATGACGTTCCCAACCACCAGGTCGGTTTCTCCCCGGAGCGTGCCGACGATCGTCGTTGCCAATTCCGGCAAAGACGTCCCAACTGCAATAACCGTAAGCCCGATGACCATATCGCTGACGCCCAAATGGCGGGCAATTATTTTTCCGGCTGTTACAGACCACTCGGAGCCCAGAATCAGAATGCCCAGCCCCACTAACGAAAGAAGCAAATACCACAATTTCTTTTTTGCCGGGACAGATGTTACAGATTCACCGGACAGGTGGAGTTCCTGCTGTATTTCTTTGAAATTGCTCATTTCCTTAAACGCGTACCGCCCCAGATACACAATAAACAACAGCAGCAATACAATTAAAATGGAACCGTCCAGGCGGGTTAATTCATATCCCCGAAAAGCTTCCAGGGAAAAAACAGTGGTTACCAGAATCATGTACGGGACTTCCCGACGCACCCATGTGGTTTTTACCTGCAGCGGGGTAATGATAGCACCAATGCCCAGAATTAAACCGATATTGGCAATATTACTGCCAATTATATTTCCAATGGAAATTCCAGCGCTTTTTTGCAATGCAGCCACAATGCTGACAACCAACTCCGGGGTGGACGTGCCCACCGATACAATGGACAATCCGATAATAATCGGGCTTACACCCAGCGCGGTAGCAAAGCGGGACGCATTTTTTACCATCAAATCGGCACCCCACCACAAAAAAAACAATCCGACACCTAATTGCCCTGTTCTGAACAGAATTTCCGTCATCGTTCTACAACCGGAAGATTGGTGAAATTGTCTTCTGCTCGATTACTGATAACTGATCATTGAACGTATACCCAACGTAATCCAGAACAGTTTCCCGGGCCAATTCGGGACGATTGTTTTCTTCGCTTAAATGCCCTAATATGACGTGACTCAGCTTGCCATTCAGCACTTCCCGCAGCAGCACCCCCGCATTGTGATTGGACAAATGCCCCACCCGGCTGGCAATGCGTTCTTTTAAATGCCAGGGATAGGGCCCCCGCATCAGCATTTCGGGATCGTGATTGCTCTCCAGCAGCAGGGCATTGGCCTGAGCAACATGTGTTTTTACAACCGGGGTTACCACCCCCAAATCCGTGCAGATGACCAGGCGCCGTCCATGGTGCTCAATGGAGTACCCCACCGTGGGGTCGCTATCGTGGGAAAGAGGGAATGGTGTAAATTGGAGGTCTTCAATTTGAAATGGCGCGTTCCAGGGGCGTAACGTTTCCTGTCCCCGAAATAAATAGGTGATATTGTCCAGTGTTTGGGGATGCCCGTAAACCGGCACCCGGAAGCGTCGGGCAAATACGCCCACGCCCCGCACGTGGTCATTGTGGTCGTGGGTTAACACAACCGCATCGATGCTCTCCGGCGGGATGTCAATCTGCCGCAAGCGGTTTTCAATCTGGCGGGCGCTTAATCCCACATCAATTAACACGCGCACCGCATCTGTTTCCACAAATATAGAATTCCCCTTACTGCCGCTGGCCAGAATGCAAAATCTCATTGCCGTCCTTATTTGTTTCGGGTTATTGCAATCCCCGGCTTCCCGGTTTAACAAGCGGGATATTTTCCATGCACAAAGGGCACTTTTCCGGCTTGTAGGTTACAGCCCGCGTGGAGTAGGTGGCAAAAAGGGGAACGCCCAGATTTACTTTTCCCCCGCTGCGATCCACAACGGCACCCACGCCGGCAACAAAGCCGCCCCGTTCTTCCACCAGTTGAATCACCTCTTTCACGGACTCGCCCGTCGTAATCACATCTTCCACCACCAGAACATTTTCCCCGGGAGAAATCTGGAATCCCCGGCGGAGTGTCATTTTGCCGTTTTCCCGTTCGGCAAAAATACTGCGGACGCCCAGCTGGCGACCCACTTCATACGCCACGACAATGCCGCCCACCGCCGGCGCAATGACTACGTCATATTCTTCCTCTTCTTCCGTAAAGAACTCCACGATATCACGGCAAAAGGCTTCCAGGTATTCCGGGTACTGCAACACCAGAGCACATTGAAAATAGGTGGAGCTATGCAAACCGGAAGATAATAAGAAATGACCTTTTTGAAGAGCACCTGTTGCTTCGAAAATCCGTTCCGCTTCTTTCTTGTTCATTCCAACTCCTGTTTAGTTCTCATCCCAAAAGCCAAGATTATTATTCAGGCTCAAAATTAAATTAATTTGCTCCTTTAAGTGATGGGCACGTTCATGGGCCACTTCCGCAAAATCATGGCCGGAAGAGGCATAAATAATAGATCGGCTGGCATTAAACAGAGCACCCCGTCCGTCATGGCCAACTGCATTCTTTACTGCTAATTCCAGATTACCCCCCTGAGCACCAATTCCCGGTACCAGAAACGGAATTTGCGGAGCCTGTTCCCGAATTTGCGCCACTTCGTTGGCATGGGTTCCCCCCACAACCAATCCCAGATTTCCGTACACGAAATTCCACTCGACAACCTTTTCGGCAACTTTTAAATACAATGGCATCTCGTTTTCAACTTTTAAATACTGAAAATCCAGGGCACCGGTATTGGAGGTAAGTCCCAGAACATAAATTCCTTTGTCCTCGTACTCCAGAAAGGGCTGTAACGCATCAAACCCCATATACGGGTTAACCGTTATGGCATCAAATGCGAAGGTCTTAAAGAACGTTTCGGCATATTTGCGGGAACTGTTGCCAATGTCTCCCCGCTTGGCATCCGCTATGATCATTACATTTGGGGGCATGATGGATAGCGTGCGTTCCAATAAATCCCATCCCGGGATGCCCAACGCTTCATAAAACGCAATGTTGAGTTTGTACGCAGCGGCGCAATCGTGGGTAGCTTCTACAATTGCCCGGTTGAAATAAAACAGGGGATCCAGTTCCGTTAACAGGAAAGGTGGGATGCGTTCAATATCAATGTCCAGCCCAATGCACAGCAGGGACTTTTTTTGTTTACACACTTCATCTAATCTGGGGAAAAACATCCGATTTAACCACTTTTTAATTCACGGAAAAAGATAGCGATCAACCCGCCAATTTTCAAACGCTTATTACCATTGTGGGGAACTTGAATGGAATTTTCCTGTAACATTTTAAATAAAAAACTATATCTTTAAAAAAAGAACCATAACCGAAAACGGTAAAACAGGAGGAAACGGATATGCCAAATTTGATGGGTGTGAGTCAATTCGAACGGCTTTTTCGGGAAGCGGCTTCGTTGGATGTGGACAAGTCCGATCTGAAGCGCTTGAGTGATTTTTTAGGCCAGAAATTACACGATATGTTAATCGTGGCCCAGGCCAAAGCCAAAGCCAATCATCGGGACATCATTGAATATTATGATTTACCCATTACAAAAGGACTGCAGGAAATTATTCATCAATTCCGCCGTATGGAAATCGGGTTGGAACTGAAGCCGATTCTGGAAAATCTGGCCACTCTTCCCCAACTGGATCTGGAATACAGTGCCGAAACGCGGGAAAAGTTGCCGGAAATCATTGGCGGGTTAACCGTTGCTTTAGCCCGGGCCTTCAAGACCATTGACCCGGAAGTAAAAAATCCCCAAACCGAGCATTGGGAAAAAGCTGAAGCAATTTTTAACACCCTTTTATAACAATCATTGTGGGGGAATCGTTTACGGTTCCCCCATTTTGTGTACCGCATAAAAACGCTCTCTGGGTTGCCAGTCCACCACTTCCCATTGGTTTCCATCCGTTTTTAGCCACACGGCTCCATGCGCGTCCGTTCGCATAACGCGGGCACCTGCAGTGCGATATCGGGCAACAACATCGGGGGAAGGGTGCTGGAAACGATTTTTCTCCCCCACGGAAATAATAGCCCACCGGGGTTTAATTGCTGCAATCCATTGCGGAATGGAAGAGGTTTTACTGCCATGGTGCGGCACCTTTAACACTGCCGCCTGAAGCCAGTTACCCCAGGGTAATACCGCTTCCTCCCCACCACGCTCCACATCTCCGGGGAGCAACACACGCGTCTTTCCCATTTGCAGAAGCGCCACTATGGAGGTGTTGTTAA
>WGBF01000148.1 GCA_015494485.1 bacterium
AACCGCGATGGCGCAAGGACGGGCAATGAAATTTGTGCCCGCTTCCGGGGCAGCTACCCGCATGTTCAAGGATTTAATCCGAATTTACAATAAACTCACGGAACGCCAACCGTTGAACGACGACGAACACCACACCCTGGAGCGATTTCTCACCCATTTATCCCAATTTGCCTTTGTGGTTGATCTGGCTGAGGTGCTAAAAGCCAACGGTTATGAATTAACTGATCTACAACGTGAGGGGCGGGCCGATATCATTTTACGCTACCTGCTGACCGCTGACGGGTTAAATTACAGTGAACTGCCCAAAGCTCTGCTGAAATTTCATCGCTACGACGGCGAAACCCGCACGCCCCTTGAAGAACACCTGGTTGAGGGTGCCGGGCATGTAAAAGACCAGAAGGGAACTGTTCGGATTCACTTTACCGTTCCGGCACGTTTCCGGGAAGCCATTCAAACATATGTTCAAAAAACATTACCGCGTTACCGTAACCATGCCCGTCATTTTGCGCTTGAGTATTCGGTTCAGGATCCCGCCACGGATACCATTGCAGTGGACTTACAAAACCGCATTGTGCGGGATGAACGGGGTAAACCGCTTTTCCGCCCTGCCGGGCACGGAGCTTTGCTTAAAAATTTGAACGACCTGCAAGGGGACATAATTTTCATTAAGAATATTGACAATGTTGTGCCCGACCACTTGAAACCCACGATTATTCATTACAAAAAAGTGCTTGGTGGCTTGCTGGTAGAGGTGCAGGAAAAAATATTTTCATTTTTAAGGGCTTTACAAGCCAATCCCACGATCGACGTGTTAAATGAAGCTATTGCTTTTTTAGACAACGAATTGCACTTTCCCCTGCCGCAGGAATTGCAAACCGCTTCTTTTGAAAAACGCCGGGAATATGTTTTTCGGAAACTGAATCGTCCCATTCGGGTATGTGGCATTGTGGAAAACCGGGGTGAACCGGGGGGCGGCCCTTTTTGGGTAAAAACAGCCAATGGGGAACTCTCATTGCAAATTGTGGAAAGTGCACAGGTGGATAAAAAAGATCCCGTTCAACGGGAAATCTGGGAATCGTCCACCCATTTTAACCCGACAGACCTGGTCTGCGGGGTTCGGGATTACACCGGCAAGCCGTTTGATTTAATGCAATATCGCGATACAAACGCCGGTATTATTACCGTAAAATACTGGCAGGGCAAAGAGATTAAAATTCTGGAATTACCGGGCCTGTGGAATGGCTCCATGGCGTACTGGAACACCATTTTTGTGGAAGTACCGCTGGAGACATTTAATCCGGTAAAAACTGTCTTTGATTTACTTCGACCGGAGCATCTGCCGCCCCACCCTTCGCAAAATCCATTACAACAGAAGGTGGAATAACGAATGGGCTGGTATATCATCGTCATTGTTGTATCGCTATTGCTTTCTTTCTATTTCGCGGGTACCGAAACGGCATTTATCTCAGTAAACAAAGTACGGGTAGAAATCTGGCGCCGCCGCCAGTTGCAGGTCGCCGAAGTTATTCATCGGTTCCTCAAACTACCGGAACGTTTTCTGTACACCACTCTGGTGGGAAATAACATTTCCAACGTGGCATTTGCGACGTTTGCCACCATTTATTTTAACCACTACCTGGATCCCGGCACGACCTGGCTTCTTATCACATTTTCCACTATTCTCATTGGTGAAATCATCCCGAAAGCCATGTTTCGGAATCTGGCGGATTGGATAATTCGGTACATCGCCTATCCGCTGGAAGTATTTTATTATTTGTTTTACCCGTTCATCTGGATTACCAGTTTAGTTGCACAGGGTATTTTAAGAATACTGGGGCATGCACCGGAGGAACTCCATCAGTTTTATTCCGCGCGGGATATCGAAATTTTATTGCATGAGAGTCAGGAATCCATTAAACAACGCAAACGTGCGGAGGGAGAATATCTCCAGAAATTCCTGGAATTACGGGATCTCCGGGTGCGGGATGCCATGGTACCACGTGCGGAAATTATTGGCGTGCCACACACCGTATCCATTTCTGAACTGGCAAAAATTTTCATGGAATACGGATTCACACGGTTGCCTGTATATAAGGAAAACCTGGATAATATCATTGGCATTGTGTACGTTAAGGATTTATTTAAAAAACCACGCAGTTTAAAATCCATTCTTCATCCCCCGCTTTTTGTTCCGGAAACCAAACGCGCCCTGGAGCTTTTACGTGAATTCCGGCAAAAAAATATTACCATGGCCATTGTGGTGGATGAATACGGGGGTACGGCTGGCCTGGTTACTCTGGAAGATCT
>WGBF01000149.1 GCA_015494485.1 bacterium
GTGGGCATTCCGAAGGAATATTTTCAGGAAGGGATTGAGGAAAGTATCCGGGAACGCATCCTTGCGGTGGTTGAAAAGGTAAAAGAACACGGTATTGCCCTGAAGGAAGTCAGCCTTCCGCTCACCGATTATGCCATTGCCACCTATTACATCATTGCCACTGCAGAAGCTTCTTCCAACCTGGCCCGGTACGACGGTGTGCGCTACGGTTACCGTGCCGAAGACGTAAAAGACCTGGAAGAAATGTACCTGCGGACCCGTAGTGAGGGCTTTGGCACAGAAGTAAAACGCCGGATTATGCTGGGCACGTATGTGCTATCGGCGGGGTATTACGATGCGTATTACAAAAAAGCCCAACAGGTGCGCCGGTTAATTAAAGAAGATTTTGAAAAGGCCTTTTCGGAAGTGGATGTGTTGTTGACTCCCACCTCTCCGGTACCGGCTTTTAAACTGGGGGAAAAGCTGGCTGACCCGTTGCAGATGTATTTGACAGACATTTTTACCGTAAGTGTAAACCTAGCAGGTGTGTGCGGCATGAGCATGCCCGTGGGTACCACTGCGGAAGGCTTGCCCATTGGCATGCAGCTAATTGCCGGGATGTTTGAAGAAGAAAAGCTGTTCCGTTTAGGACATTTTATTGAACAAACGATTGTACCCGAATTGAAATAAACGCGGCGATTTGGAGGACACACACATTATGCAGTATGAAGCTGTTATTGGACTGGAAGTGCACGCGCAATTGTTAACCGATTCCAAAATATTTTGCGGCTGCAGCACGCGATTTGGCGCCGAACCCAACTCCCAGACCTGCCCGGTGTGTTTGGGGATGCCGGGCGTGTTGCCGGTTCTTAATGAACGGGCAGTGGAATTTGCCATCCGTATGGGGCTGGCCACCAACTGTTCTATTGCGTCGTTTAGTCGCTTTGCCCGAAAAAATTATTTTTACCCGGATTTACCCAAAGGGTACCAAATCTCCCAGTACGAGTTACCCCTGTGCAGCAACGGGTACGTGGACATTGAGCTGGAAGATGGCACGGAAAAGCGAATTGGCATCATTCGCATTCATCTGGAAGAAGATGCCGGCAAGTCCATCCACGATCCGGCCCTGGCGGGAGAAGACACCCTGGTGGACCTCAATCGCTGCGGCGTACCCTTAATTGAAATAGTCAGCGCACCGGATTTACGCACGCCCCAGGAAGCCTATGCCTATCTGGTTCGGTTAAAGCAACTGGTTACGTACCTGGGCATCTGCGACGGTAATATGGAGGAAGGCAGCCTGCGGTGTGATGCGAACGTCTCCGTGCGCCCGGTGGGAAGCGATACCTTCGGAGTTAAGACTGAAGTGAAGAACATGAATTCCTTCCGCAACGTGGAACGGGCATTAACATACGAAATTAATCGCCAGATTCAGGTGCTGGAAAGCGGGGGGAAAATTGTGCAGGAAACCCTGCTGTGGGATGCCAACGAAGGCATTGCACGCCCCATGCGCAGTAAAGAAGAAGCCCATGATTACCGCTACTTCCCGGAACCCGATTTGGTGCCGCTGGAAGTAAGCGAAGCCTGGATTGAAAAAATCAAAGCAGACCTGCCCGAACTGCCCCGCGCCCGTAAAAAACGCTTTGTGGAACAATACAAAATTCCGGTTTACGATGCCGGGGTGTTAACCATGACGCGCGAATTGGCCGATTATTATGAAGCGATCACGCAGGTTTGTTCGGATTTTAAAATGGTGTCCAACTGGGTAATGGGCGAAGTATTACGGGTGCTCAATGAACGAAAAATCGATATTGCCGATTTCCCCATTTCGCCGGAACGCCTGGGGAAATTATTGAATTTAATTTTGAACAAAACCATTAGTATTAATATTGCCAAAACCGTTTTTGAGGAAATGCTGCAGAGTGATGCGGAACCGGAAGCGATTGTAGAGGAAAAAGGGTTGGCGCAGGTAAGCGATAGGGGATTGATTGAAGAAATTGTGGATAAAGTGATTCAGGAAAATCCCAAACAGGTGGAGCAGTATCGGGGCGGAAAAACCAAAGTATTTGGCTATTTTGTTGGTCAGGTAATGCGGGCAACCCGCGGTAAAGCGAATCCGGCTATCGTGAACGAAATTCTAAAAGAAAAACTATCAGGTTAATCATGGATACCAAACGGGTATTAATTATTGAGGATGAAGTTGATGTGTCAAATATCCTTCAAAATGTATTAAAGCTGGCTCAAATTGAAAGCGACATTGCTTCCTCCGGAAAAGAAGCGCTTCAAAAGCTGCAGCAAACCACCTTTCATGGCATTATTCTGGATTTAACATTACCGGATACGCACGGAAAAGATTTGTATCACCAAATCGTTGCCCACCATCCCGAATTAAAAGGTAAAGTGTTGTTTACCAGCGGATACAATCTGGATGAGGAATTGGAGAGGTTGCTGGAGGAATCCGGCAATCGCTTTATGCAGAAACCCTTTCAATTAATGGAATTAAAAGCGGTTGTTGCAGAAATTGTTAATGGGTGAAAGTGAGCTTTTATGAATTATCCTCCCGAACCATTTCGGATTAAAGTGGTGGAGCCACTACAGCATGTTTCACGGACGGAACGGGAGCACCTTCTGAAAAAAGCAGGCTTTAATATCTTTAACATCCCTGCCGAAAAAATTTACATTGATTTGCTGACGGATTCCGGCACCTCCGCCATGAGTGATAACCAATGGGCGGGGATGATGCTGGGGGATGAATCCTACGCCCAGGCCCGGAACTTTTTCCACCTCCAGCAAACCGTACAGGACATTTTTGACATTCCCATCGTGATTCCCACCCATCAGGGACGGGCAGCGGAGCATTTGTTGTTTTCCGTTCTGGTGAAACCCGGTGACGTGGTACCGAACAATATTCATTTCGATACCACCCGCGCGAATGTGGAATACCTGGGGGCTCAAGCGCTGGATTGTGCCGTGGAAACGGCTTACGACCCCGATGCGCCCTTGCCCTTTAAAGGCAACATGGACCCGCAAAAACTGCTGGATGCCATCCGCCGAAATAAGGGGAAAGTGCCACTGGTGATGATGACTATTACCAACAATAGCGGAGGTGGGCAGCCGGTTTCCATGGAAAATATTCGCACCATCAGCACCATTTGCCGGGAGCATCGCATTCCGTTCTTTTTTGATGCAGCCCGTTTTGCGGAGAATGCGTTCTTTATTCAGCAACGGGAAGCCGGCTATCAGGACAAATCCATTGCCGAAATCGTCCGGGAAATGTTCTCTTATGTGGACGGGTTCACCATGAGTGCCAAAAAAGATGCGCTGGTGAACATTGGCGGGATGATTGGCCTGCGGGATGAAACCCTGGCCCGGAAAATAAAAGAGCTGTTGATTTTGAAAGAAGGTTTCCCCACCTACGGAGGGTTGGCCGGAAGGGACCTGGAAGCCATGGCCAGAGGGCTACGGGAAGTATTGAACCCCGAGTACCTGAATTACCGCGTTGGTCAGGTGGCCTATTTGGGCGAACGCCTTCGGGAAATCGGGGTGCCAATGCTGGTTCCCTTTGGGGGACACGCCGTATATGTAAACGCAAAGGAATTAGCCTCCCACATTCCGCCGGAACAATTTCCTGGGCAGGCCATTGTGATTGCGCTGTATCGCCTGGGGGCTATTCGCGCGGTGGAAATTGGCAGTTTAATGTTTGGAAAACGCGATGCCAGTACCGGGAAATGGATTGGTCCCCGCCTGGAATTGGTGCGTTTGGCAATTCCGCGCCGGGTGTACACCCAGGCACATCTGGATTACGTGGTGGAGACCTTCCGTCAAATTATTGAGGATACATCTATTTTAAAACCGTTAAAAATTGTCGAAGAACCACCTTTTTTACGCCATTTTACCGCAAAACTGGAAGAGCTGAGGTAACATACGCCGCTCTGCCGTATGAAGAAGACACCAGGCATTGATCCCCAAAAATTAACACCGTTACCCCGGGAGTTTTTTAACCGCCCCACACTTCAGGTTGCCAGAGATTTGCTGGGGCGATATTTAGTTCGGCGACTGGGTTCGGAATTATTGGTGGGAAAAATTGTGGAAACGGAGGCATATATTGGGGAAGGAGACCCCGCCTGCCATGCTGCCCGTGGTAAAACACCCCGCAATGCGGTGATGTACGGGCCACCAGGGTATGCGTACATTTACTTTATTTACGGCATGTATTTTTGCCTGAATGTGGTAACGGAAGAAGAAGGATTTCCAGCAGCTGTGCTTATTCGCGCTGTGGAGCCCCTTATTGGTATGGAAACGATGGCTAAATTGCGCAAGCAGACCAAACCCACCGTACTGGCCAGTGGACCGGGCAAGTTATGCCAGGCGTTTTCCCTTACCCGGGATCAAAACGGTTTGGATTTGTGCATTGCAGGTGAAGTGTTTCTTGCAGAAGGCGAACCCGTGCCGGATGACCGTGTTATGGTGGACGGCCGAATTGGAATTCGGGAGGGTAATGAACACCCCTGGCGCTTTTTTGTGAAAGAAAATCCCCATGTTTCCCGCACAACCCCAGTGTTGGCGGATAAAACGAAGACTCCCCGCTGATGCGACAGAATTCCATTGCTTTTAAATTTTTAGGCTTTTCCCGGGACA
>WGBF01000150.1 GCA_015494485.1 bacterium
GTGCCTTCTTTCATGTCTTCCGTAGCACAAATTTTTCCGAACAATTCGGCTTCCAGATTTAACGCTGCATCAATGGGCATATTTAACCCTTCGTCCACAGCCTTCAGAATGTACCGGGCTGCAATTGGGGGTTTTTCGGAAATAATTTTCGCCAGAGTTTCTGCCCGTTCCAGCAATTGCTCCGGTTCCACTACTTCGGAAACCAGGCCCAAGTCGTACGCACGATTGGCGTCGATCATTTCGCCGGTCAGCAACAGGTACAGAGCATCGGTGCGACCAATAAGTCGGGGCAGGCGCTGCGTACCGCCGTAACCCGGTAAAAGTCCCAGATTAATTTCCGGTTGTCCAAATTTGGCTTTAGTGGAACAAATGCGAATGTGGCAGGACATGGCCAGTTCGCAACCGCCTCCCAGCGCGTAGCCGTTAATGGCAGCAATGACGGGTTTTGCCATTTGTTCAATGTAGCGAAAGACCCGCTGGCCCTTCAGGGCAAACAATTCGCCGGTAATTTCATCCTGTTCCTTAATCTCACTGATATCCGCACCCGCAACAAATGCCTTTTCACCGCTGCCGGTCAGCACCACGGCCCGGACTGAATCATCGGCGTTTAAATCTTTCATTACGGAATACAGTTCCGTAATGGTTAAGTTGTTCAACGCGTTTAGCTTGTCCGGACGATTGATGGTCACAATGGCATAACCTTCTTTCTTCTGAACCAGCAATGTTTTGAGTTCCATAACAGTCTCCTTCTTGTTTTACGCAATTTCCAGATAACTCTGGGCACCCAGCATAAACCGATGATTGTGCGGCTTACCCTGAGCTTTGGTAATTTCCACCTCACTACCAAGAATACTGCTTTCAATACGAATTCCTACGTCCGTAATCTTGCAATGATCCATAATAATGGAAAATTCCACCTCACTGTTTTTAATGGTGCAATGGTGGTAAATGGAGGTAAAAGGACCAATGTAGCTGTCCTGAATAACGGTGTTTTCTCCGATAATGACCGGGCCGCGAATGTAGCTGTTGATAATCCGGGCGCCTTTTTCCAGAATCACCTTGCCGGTTAGGTGGGACTGTTCATCCACTTCTCCTTCATTGCGTTCCGGCAGGTTTTCCAGGACCAAACGGTTAGCCTCCAGCAGATCATTGGGCTTGCCGGTGTCCTTCCACCACCCGGTTATTTCCGAATAGGTGATTTTGTACCCGTGGTCCAGTAAGTACTGATGGGCGTCGGAAATTTCCAGCTCACCGCGGGCACTGGGTTTAATGGCATTTACGGCTTCGAAAATGGACGAATCATAAATGTAAATACCGGCCACGGCAAATTGGCTTTTGGGGTTTTTGGGCTTTTCTTCAATGCGGACAATGCGATTGCCGTCCAGCTCCGGTACGCCAAAGCGGGATGGGTCCTTCACCTTTGCCAGCGTAAGATGGCAGTTGGCCCCGTCGGCCTGGAAACGCTCAATAAACCGCTTAACACCGCCCACAACCATATTGTCCCCCAGATAGAAAATAAATGGCTCATCGCCAATAAAATCCTGTGAAATTTTAACCACGTGGGCCAGGCCCAATGGGGCATCCTGGGGGATGTAAGTGATATGAACACCCCATTGAGAGCCATCGCCAATGGCGCGGGGTACGGCATCGCTTTCTGCACCATATACAATGCCGATCTCTTTTATACCTGCTTCTGCCACGGCTTCAATGGCATAATGCAGAATGGGTTTATTGGCAATGGGGATTAAATGCTTGTTTTGCGTGTGCGTAATGGGGCGTAACCGGGTCCCGCGTCCCCCGCTGGTAATCAGTGCTTTCATAACACCTCACCCTTTTCTGTTTTGGTATTAATGGCTTTGTTGGCTAATTCATCCGCCAGCCGATTGGCTGACCGGGGTACATGAACAATCTTCCATTTCGGAATATTTTCTAACATGCGAAATATTTCCTCTTGTATTTCACGCAGACGGGCATTTTTAGTTTTGTATTCGCCACGAATTTGTTTAACCACCAGCTCACTGTCCAGGCGAATTTCCAGCTCCTTCGGGTGGTGTTGCAAAGCGTGCTGCAATCCTGTTTTGAGGGCAATGTATTCCGCTACATTGTTGGTTTGAATGCCAATGTA
>WGBF01000151.1 GCA_015494485.1 bacterium
GAAGATGATATTGCCATCCAGAGGGATTCCCGAAAACCATTGCGGGGTAAAATTAAAGGATTGCCAATTCGGGGTAAAACGGGGATATCAATGGGGTATTTAATTGAGTATGTTGATCGGGAATCGCCGGAAGTGGTGGAGCGGTGGCGTATTTGGAGTAGTACCATGAAAAAATTAGCCCATGATATTAAAACGCCTCTTTCTACCATTTTATTGAATATTCAAACCATTCAATACAAAATAAAAGAATTAGTACCTCAGGCTTATGCTGCTCTGGAGCAGGATCTCAATTTAATCCGCAACGAAGTCCAGCGGGTTCGGGAGATTACCAAGAATTTCCTGAAATTTAGTAATATCGAAACTCCAAATTTCCAGAGAATATCATTGCGCTATGTGTTAAACAAAACATTACGCCATTTCCAGAAATATACGGAGGGAGATCTGGATATTCGCCTGGAACTGGATGAGGATGTGGATGTCATATGGGCTGATCCGCAACAACTGGAAATGGTATTCCAGATATTAATTGAAAATGCCATTGATGCCATCAAGGGGCAGGGGATTATTTTGATTTCTGCTGTCCGGGCACAATATCCGGAAGAGAATTTTGCCGAATATGTGGAAATTGATATTGCCGATAGTGGTTCCGGAATTCCGGAGGATATTCGGAGTAAAATTTTTGAACCCTATTTTACCACCAAAAAAGAAGGTACCGGCCTGGGATTGGCTATTGCCCGCAAGATTATAGAGGACCACGGGGGAAAAATTATTGTCACAACGCGGGAAGGGTTTCCTACTGTAATTAAAATTGTTTTACCCCTTCAGGAGGAACTGGAAAATGGCACGGATACTCGTCATTGATGACGATGCAGCCTTTTTACAATCTATGAAAAGTCTGCTGAACTTTAAGAAATATGAGGCAGAAACCGTTTCCCATCCGGAGATGGCCAAACGAATCGTTCAAGAACGTCACTTTGCTACCGTGCTCATGGACGTAAAGATGCCGGGCGTGGAAGGATTGGAACTGTTGGAATGGTTTTTACAACACGTTCCGGACACACCGGTTATTATGATTTCCGGGCAGAGTACCATCACAACTGCAATGGATGCCATTAAACTGGGAGCGTACGATTTCCTGGAAAAACCGGTTGATGCAGAACGGCTGTTTATTGCCCTGCGCAATGCCATTGAAAAACACAATTGGAAACGGGAGCAACATGCGTTGCTCAATTACATTGACGAAGCGTTTCCTATCGTGGGAGAAAGTGCAGCTATCCGGGAACTAAAGGAACAGATTCAATTATTGGCCCCGACAGATGCCAGGGTGTTAATTCTGGGTGAAAGTGGTGTTGGGAAAGAGCTGGTAGCCCAGGCTTTGCATTTCAAGAGTCAGCGGCGCGGTGGCCCGTTCATTAAAATTAATTGCGCGGCCATCCCCGGCGATTTGCTGGAGTCGGAGTTGTTTGGCTATCGAAAAGGGAGTTTCTCCGGGGCAACTACAGATTACCCCGGTAAATTTGCTGCGGCGGATTCCGGTTCCATTTTTCTGGATGAAATTGGAGATATGGACATGCGCCTGCAGGCTAAACTTCTTCGGGTGGTGGAAACCGGGGAAGTGGAAACGCTGGGAATGAGCAAGCCGCGCAAAGTGGATGTTCGCATTATCGCCGCAACCAATAAGAATATTCAGCAAATGGTAAAAGACGGTAAGTTCCGCGAGGATTTATATCATCGGTTAAACGTGGTAACGCTGGTGGTACCGCCACTGCGGGACCATGTGGAAGATGTCCCCCTGTTGGCGCGGTATTTTCTTCGCCAGTTTTCAGAAACGTACAATAAACGGGTGGTAGATTTTTCATCTGCTGGAATGGCGATGTTGATGGCGTATCACTGGCCGGGCAATGTGCGGGAATTAAAAAACATTGTTGAAAAGCTGGTTATTTTCAGTACGGGAGAAATCATTTCCGAGGCAGAAGTGCAGCAGGCGTTGCCCGAGGTACCCAATGACCCCATCCCTGAAAAAGAGAAATCCATCCCGCGCAGGGCCCTGCACCTGAAAGATGCTCTGGGAAACTTTGAGCGCGATTTAATTCTTCAGGCCCTGGAACGCAATAAATGGCGAATTCAGGAGACCGCTTCTGACCTGGGAATTGACCGTAGTGCCCTGTACAAGAAAATGCAAAAATACAGCATTCAACGGAAAACAGAGTAGTGAATTCAGAGCCCCTGTTTAGAGAGAAACTACTTCTTTTCTAAAAACGGCTTAAACAGGTCCACCGGTACCGGGAATATGGTGGTGGAGTTATTCTCTGATGCTACTTCGGTCAACGTTTGTAAAAATCGCAGTTGCAGCGCTACCGGATACTGGCTGATAATTTTTGCTGCTTCCATTAATTTTTCCGCTGCCTGGTATTCCCCTTCCGCATTAATGATTTTGGAACGGCGCTCCCGTTCGGCTTCTGCCTGCCGGGCCATGGCGCGCTTCATTTCAATGGGCAAATCAATATGTTTAATTTCAACCAGCGATACCTTAATTCCCCAGGGATCCGAATGCAGGTCAATAATTCGCTGCAGTTCTTTATTGATTTTTTCTCGTTTGGCCAGCAAATCGTCCAGTTCAACCTGTCCCACAATGGAGCGCAACGTCGTCTGGGATAATTGTGAAGTGGCGTACAGGTAATTTTCAACTTCCACCACGGCTGTTTCGGGATTAATGACCCGGAAGTACACCACGGCATTTACCTGCACGGAAACGTTATCGCGCGTAATGACATCCTGCGGGGGGACGTCCATCACCACTGTTCGCAAACTTACCTTTACCATCCGATCGATAAAGGGAATCAGGAAAAAGAGCCCCGGTCCCTTTGCCCCAATCAAACGCCCCAGACGAAAGATGACGCCGCGTTCATATTCCCGCAACACCCGTACGGCGCTAATAAGTAATAAAACACCCAATACCACGATGGTGGTAATAATTGGCATAACGGCCTCCTCGGTTTTGCCTGAAATGTTCTGGGTACAGCGTTTACTTATTTTGTTTCTTTTTCATTTTCTGGTAGCGTTCCTTGGCGCGTTGCAGTGTGCGTTGCCGGTATTCCGGGTCTTCGTGGTACCGGGCCTTGGCCCGTTTTTTGGTTTTTTCCCGGTATTCCGGATCCTCGTGGTATTTTTGGCGCATCCGCTCCAGAATTTCTTTACGGTGCTTTTGGTAATAAGAGGATTTTGTTTTGGACCCACCCATAGTTTTTTCCGTTTTTATGGTGATTGTTATTTCTGGCGATCATGGGGCTTGTCCTCCCGTTGGGGTTCGACATGTATGGTTAAGCCATCCATGCGGGTAATGATAACGGCATCACCCTTACGGATGGACGTGTCGCCAGTGGCATTCCAGATTTCGCCATGAACCTGAACCTGCCCACGCCCGCGGGAAAAGTGTTCCATGGCAGTGCCCACTTCGCCAATAAGACCCTCGCGGCCGGTTTGGGGTTTGCGGCGCTGAGCCCGGAGGGCCATTCCCATGGCGAAGATAAAAAAGGCCGCGGTCCCAAGCGTGGCAGCAGCAATCACCTTCCAGGAAATCCGGAAAAAAGGTATGGGTGAGTTGAATAACATAATTGATCCCAATACTAACGAAATAATTCCCCCGATGGTTAACAACCCAAAACTGGGTACCTTTATCTCTAATAAAAATAACACGATTGCTAAAAAAATCAAGAGTAAACCTGCATAATTTACCGGCAGGGTGTGCAGGGCGTAAAAGGCCAGGATTAAGCTGATGGCCCCCACCACGCCCGGAAAAATTAATCCCGGATTGTACAACTCAAATAAAATCCCGTAAATCCCAATCAATAATAAAATGTACGCAATGTTCGGGTCGCTGATAACTTCCAGAATTTTTATCCGGAAGGACTTTTCGACCCGGATAATTCTGGCGTTTTGCGTCCGGAGTTTTTTTTCGCCCGTGGTGGTGCGAATTGTTTTCCCGTTAATGGCCAGCAAAAGAGAATCCAATGTTGGGGCAATTACATCAATGACGTGAAGTTTCAGTGCTTCCGTTTCAGAAATGGAAGCGCTTTCCCGCACGGCTTTTTCCGCCCACTCCACGTTGCGGCCCCGTTCTTCCGCCAGGCTTCGAATAAACGCCACCGCATCGTTGGTTACTTTTTCCATCATGGTGCGGGAGGTGTCCGCCCCTCCCATGGCAACCGGATGGGCAGCACCAATATTGGTACCCGGCGCCATAGCCGCAATGTGGGCTGCATAGGTGATGAATACCCCGGCTGAACCGGCTCGGGATCCCGGCGGTGAAATATACACAACCACCGGAATGGCGCTGTTTAGGATGTCCTTAACAATCAAACGCATGGATTTCATTAACCCGCCGGGGGTGTCCAGTTCAAGAATGACACATTCCGCCCCGGCTTCTGCTGCATCTTCAATCACAGAGTGAATAAATTCCTGGTTTGCGGGATTAATAACGCCCTCAATCCGCGCAACATATACGGTGGAGGTTGCTGCAAAAAGGTTCCAGGCTACAACCAACCATGTAATTAAAGCCAGTCGCATGGAGCTATCTTTTTTTCTTAATTTCATTTTAATGAATCCTTTCACAAATAGCAAATATTTGGTGGATTTATTGAAGCGTTTCGTTGTAAAGAAAGTTATATTCACCGAATATTAAGAAAGAACAATGATGTGGTGTAAAAATGAATGCAGCCCACATTCTGAACACGTTGCCAAAACGCTTTAAACCCGTTGGCAAGCGACCCCTCCGCGGTATATTCCATTTTATAATTAAAGGGCCCAAAGGGGGCGCGTTTACCGTTCAGGTAACCCCGGAAGCGTGTCACGTGTTTCCGCAATTAACGGGTACACCGGATTGTGTTATTAAAACATCCGATACGGTATTTATTGAAATCGAAACGGGAAAAATGAACCCTCAGGTGGCTTTTTTAACGCGCCGGGTGCGAATTTCCAATGTGGCCGCATTTATGGAATTCAGTAAGCACTTTGTGCCATATTACAAATGGAAATCGTCCGCAGATAAGCCTCGGACCGATGTAGGGGACACATTGCCATCACGGGAGGGGCCTCTGAAGGATGTACAGATACTGGATTTTGGACGATTGTATCCGGCCCCGTTGGCAACCATGTGGCTGGCGGACCTGGGGGCTCGGGTGATTAAAGTTGAGCATCCTCAATCACCGGACCCCATGCGCACATACCCTCCGGTAACAGAATCCGGTGTGGGGGCCGGGTATTTGGCACTGAACCGGAATAAATTTAGTCTGGCACTGGATTTTACTATTCCCGAAGGACGTGCGGCATTGTCGAAAATCATTGCTCAATCGGACGTTCTTGTGCATTCATTCCGGCCAGAGCGCATGCGGGTGTGGAAATTGGATTATCACGCGGTGCAAAAAGACAATCCCAACATCGCGTACATTTCCCTTCTGGGTTATCCGCCTCAATCCAGGTTTGCTAACCAGGCCAGCCATGATTTGAATTATCTTGCCCTGAGTGGCATTCTGGAAAGTTCCGGTACTCGCGCGCAACCGGTGATCCCGGGGGCGCAATTTGCGGATG
>WGBF01000152.1 GCA_015494485.1 bacterium
CTATATTAAAATCAATTGTGCGGCTATTCCTTCAGAATTGCTGGAAGCGGAATTGTTTGGTTACCGGAAAGGCGCGTTTACGGGAGCCGTTACCGATTCCAAGGGGAAATTGGTTGCCGCCAAGGGGGGTACAATTTTTTTCGATGAAATCGGTGATATGGAATTGCGACTTCAAGCAAAATTATTACGGGTTTTGGAAGAAAAAGAAGTTGAAGCCATTGGGGATACTAAGTCAACAAAAATAGATGTCCGAATTATAGCCGCTACCAACAAAAATCTGGAGAAGCTGGTAAAAGAGAAAAAATTTCGTCTGGATTTATTCCACCGATTAAATGTCATCAATATTTATATTCCGCCATTGCGCGAACGACGGGAAGATATTATCCCCCTTGCTTATCACTTTATTAATAAATTTAATGAGGCATACAATAAGCGAATCGTGCGAATTACTCCTTTGGGGGAGGAGATTCTGATAAATCATTCCTGGCCGGGGAATGTCCGCGAGTTGCGAAATCTCCTGGAACGAATTGTTATTTTTAACGATAAGGAAGAAATAACGGCGGACGACATATTGCATGAAATGGATAACGTTCCTTATTACCATAAAGCATTTGTAGATCGAAGTCAGGGAATCGTTGATATTCACACAGCACATCAGATTTTTGAAAAAAAGTATTTAATTCTGGTGCTGGATTCTGTCAATGGTAATATAAAACGCGCTGCTGATTTATTGGGCATTGATCGGTCCAATTTATATAAAAAGTTAAAAAAGCATGGTTTAATGCCGCTTCCCCGATAACGTTTCAAATACCCTCCGGATGAAATCCCCTCAGGTGCATTTCTGCACTATTTCCCCCAGAAACACAATTTCAGTGGTATATGGGGCGGCTGTGCGTTAAATTGTTTAATGTTCCGGAACCGACTTCCGGCAATGCGAATTACAACTATTGTAAAACGAAAATGAGGTGGTGAGGCATATGGCTGTAAATGAAATGCTACTTGCTGCAGTGCTTGGATTAGTTGTTGGCGTAGCAGTGGGATTTGCAATTAAAGTATTCATGCAAAAAGCGCGGGAAAAAAATGCCCGTTCGTTAGCCGATAAAATTATTGAACAAGCCAAGCGCAGCGCAGAAAAATTGGAGAAAGATGCCTATCTTCGGGCAAAGGAGCGGTTTCAGAAGGAACGCTCCCGCATCCTGGACCAATTACGGCGTCGTGAAAAAGAATTGGCCCGGGAAGAGGATCGGCTTCGGAAAAAAGAAAAGGATGTGCAGCGGCGGGAAAATCAGCTTAAGGAACGGGAAAATGCCATTAAGCGCAAGCAAAATGAGCTGGAAAAAGAACGGGAACGCATTGTAGTGCAGGAAAATCGCTTAAAAGAAGTGGTGGATCAGGAAATTCAGAAACTGGAAGCATTAAGCGGATTGTCGCGGGATGACGCCCGAAAGGAACTAATGGACCGCATGATTGCTGAAGCCCGTTCCGAAGCGGCCCAGATGATTATCGACATCCGCAACGAAGCCCAGGAGCGCGCCAAGTGGGAAGCCAAGGAAATTATGGCGTTTGCCATTGAGCGCATGGCTACCGATTACACGATGGAATCCACCTTAACCTCGGTTTCGTTGCCCAACGATAACTGGAAGGGGTTAATTATCGGGCGCGAGGGACGAAACATCAAAGCCTTTGAAGCGGCTACCGGGGTGAAAGTGATTGTGGATGACACCCCCGAAACGGTGGTGATGTCCAGTTTTGACCCCATTAAACGGGAAATTGCCCGATTAACCATGGAGCGGCTCATTCAGAGTAAAAATATTAATCCGCAGGCAATTGAACAGGAAGTTGCCCGTGCAACCAAAATTGTGGAAGACAATATCAAGCGGGCGGCAGATCAGACCCTGAAGGAACTGAATATTAAAAACGTGCATCCAGAAATGCGGGAGTGGCTGGGACGCCTGAAATACCGCACCTCCTACGGGCAGAATATTTTGCAGCACTCCAAAGAAGTAGCCTTGCTGGCCGGTCACATGGCAGCGGAACTGGGACTGGATGTAGCGCTGGCGCGGCGTGCAGGGCTGTTTCATGATATTGGAAAGGCTGTGAGCAACGACTCCGAAGGAAGCCACGTAACCATCGGGGTGGAACTGGCAACGCGGTGTAAAGAACATCCGGTGGTTATTAACGCCATTCTGGCCCATCATGAAGAAGCGGAACCCATTTCCCCCATTTCTGTTCTGGTAACTGCGGCGGACCGCATTAGTGGTGCGCGTCCCGGTGCCCGACGCGAATCTCTGGAAGCCTACACACAGCGCATTAAAAAGCTGGAAGAACTGGGGAATTCCTTTGAAGGGGTTGCCAAAACCTACGCCATTTCAGCCGGACGCGAAGTGCGAGTCATTGTTATTCCGGATGCCGTTTCGGATGTGGAAGTGGATATGTTGGCGTCGGATATCGCTAAAAAAATCAAGGAAAGCATGGAATACCCGGGGCAAATTAAAGTAACTGTTATTCGGCGGTTGATTGAGCAAAGCTCCACGGATGAGTTTTTACCCGGCAAGGACGACGGCAAAAATGTACAATCCGTACCTTCGGTAAATTAAACATCTGGAGCAGGGATCGCCATTGGGGCGATCCCTGTGTTTTTTGGGCGGGTTTATGGACTCACTGTTGATGTGGAGGAACAGCCGGTGTTAAGCTCACGCGATAAAATTCGGCCAGCCAGTGTGGCTGGTTATTTTTACCCCGCAGATAAATACATCCTGGAACGCGACCTTAGCCTTCTTCTGGAAAATTCCCCGGAAAAACCCCTGCCGTCACCTGTGCGCGGAATGCTGGTGCCCCATGCCGGGTATTTGTATTCCGGTGGGGTAGCGGCCCGTGCCTACCGGCAAATTATGAACCGGAGCTATCGGGTGGCGGTTATTTTGGCCCCCAGCCACGAAGAACAATTTGAGTTTATTTCCATTTATCCCGGGCGGGGATTCCGAACTCCGCTGGGCGATATTGCCATTGAGATGAATTTGGCGCATCAGTTGGTGATGAGCGACCCGGCATTTCGGTTTTCCGAAGCCGGATATGCCAGTGGAGAATACGCGCTGGAAGTTCAGCTGCCTTTCCTGAAATGGGTGCAGGATTCTATTCTCATTCTTCCGTTAATGGTGGGAGCGGAGTCCGAAGCCTTAATGCAAATTTTGGTGGATACCCTTCCCCAATTACTGGACGAGGAGAATTATTTAATCATAGCCAGTAGTGACCTGTCCCGCAATCATCCCGACCCCACGGCCCGGTCAATGGACCAGATTGTGGTGGGCCACATCAGCCGCTTTGATCCCGTTCATTTGTGGATTGACCTTTCTGAAAAACGCTGCGAAATGTGTGGCGGAATGGCCACCGTTGCCATGATGAAGGTGCTGCAGAAATTAAACGTGGCCCATGCCGAAACGTTACTCTACCGGAACTCCAGCGATATCACCGGCGATAAAAATCAGGTAGAAGGTTACTTAAGTGCCATATTTTATTAAATTTGCCGAATACCGGGAGGTGACCCATGAGCGAAACGGTATTAAACTTATCCCATGAAGAAAAGCAGTACTTGTTACGCATTGCCCGGGAGGCCATTGCAACGGCTTTCGAAGGCCAGCGGTACACCCCGCCGCCCCCACCCACCGAAAAATTAAAAGAACATTACGGCGTATTTGTAACGTTGACCATAGACGGAAATTTGCGCGGTTGCATTGGGTTGGTGGAAGGGATAAAGCCGTTGTACGAAGGAGTTGCAGATATGGCAATTGCCGCAGCCTTTGAAGACCCCCGGTTTCCGCCGCTGCAACCGGATGAATTGCCAAAAGTAACCATTGAAATTTCCGTGTTGTCGCCCCTAAAACGGATTCGTTCCGTGGATGAAATTCAAGTGGGAAAGCATGGCCTCCTTATTCAGTCCCATGGCAACCGCGGACTGTTGCTTCCGCAGGTGGCCGTGGAATATGGCTGGGATGAAGAGGTTTTCCTGAGCCAGACCTGTATTAAAGCCGGCATGCCGGGCGATTGCTGGCAACACCCGGATACGGAAATTTACGTCTTCTCTGCAGAAATTTTTGATGAAAAAGAAATCGCCGGTGAGGCCTGAGGCCATGTACTCCCGGCGTAATGTTTGTTCCATAGCTTAACGGGCAAAACGGAACGAATCCGGATTCTACTTTTTAACTAGGCGGTTTAAAA
>WGBF01000153.1 GCA_015494485.1 bacterium
CGTTTTCCATTATGGTGAATAGTCTGGAACAAATTGTGGCCATTCTGGGTGAATTACCGGAAAACATTCATCGTTTTTTACAACGATTGTTTCCCGCACCAGTAACCGTATTAATTCCCCGGACTCATCCTGTAGCGGTGCCGTACTGGAATCATTTTCCGTATCTTGGATTTCGTTATCCTTCCCATGAGTTGAGTGTCCAGCTGGTTGCGGCTACCGGGGTGCCGTTAATCACCACCAGTGCCAATTTAAGTGGCCAGCCACCGGCTCAATCCGTGGACGAAATCCCTGCTACCTTGCGCCATCAGGTGGACCTGATTCTGGATAGCGGGAAAATTGAGGGCGGTGTTCCCTCCACCATCGTGCGGATTACCGAAGATTGGCAAACACTGGAGTTGGTGCGGGAAGGCCCGGTGCCGCTGGAAAAAATTTTGCGCTTTTTTGAACACAATTAGTCCGTAAATTTGACGATTAATGGGAAATGGGCGAGAGAGCAGGTATGTTTAGAATTGTGTATGTTTGTACGGGAAATATTTGCCGTACCCCAATGGCGGTAGCATTAACCTACCGAAAAGTGCTGGAAGAAAATTTAGAAGATATTATTGAAGTGGATAGTGTTGGCGTGTGGGCCGCAGAAGGAGCCCCGGCCAGCGAAAATACCCGGAAAGTGTGCCGGGAGCAGGGACTGGATTGCAGCCACCATCGGGCAAAGGGGGTGGATTTGTACACCTTGAAATCTGCGGATATTATCCTGTGCATGGCGGAGAAACACAAACGGGATTTGCTGGCTGTCTTTCCGCACTATAAGGATAAGATTTTTACATTACGGGAATTTGCCAATCCGAATCCCCCGCAGCGCACCTCCATTGACGACCCGTATGGTATGAAAATAGAGGCCTATCGAAAAACGTTTAATGAAATTGCCCGGGAGATTGAACGGTTCTGGAATACCTTAAAGGAAATGGCCTTGCAAAAGGTTAAAAACACCGCGTGATTGGGTTTAATCGAGCGCCCCTGGCTCTTCAACGATTGGTTTTTTCTCAGCAATTGCCTTCCGGATGCCTGAACATTTTGAGGACTTAAGACGATTCCCACACAACTTTAGGCAGGACGGGATCTGCATTATCCTGCCATTCCACCGGATACCCAAGACAATGGGAAATATACGTGACCCCGTTAATTTCCCGATGGCGATTTCGGTGCTGGTGGCCGTAAATGTGGCGGGTGGATCCCAATGCCCGCAGTTGTTCATCCAGTTGCCAGCATCCCGCCACCCGGCTGAAATTAAATTGCGGGAACCGGTCATGTTTTCGGGCTTCTACCGGGTCAAAATTTTCGGGGAAAATGAGTTCCTGCCGGGGTAGAAAATGGCTGAACGTAATTACCGGATAGCCCGAGGAGGAAAACCCGTTTTCCACATTGAAGCGGAGAAAATACCGGACGGCAGTGCTGTTGGTAATTCCCGCCGGCCATTTCACGTGATAATGGTCCGCCCACATGGCCAGACTGGGATCTTCCCCCGGTTTGGGCAAAAACAAACTGCCGGGTCCGTCTTCGGGTTTCAGGTACCATCCGAATAACGGCACAATCCACACGGGATGAGAGGAACGGGCACCGAAGAGAAAAGGGGTGATTCGGACGTCATGTTGCTGGCAGATGTTGAGGATGGCGTGAAATTTCTGAAATGAATCGGAAAACCCATCATTCCGTATCCAGAGTTCGTGATTGCCGGGCACAAAGCACACTTCGGCAAACCGTTGTTTTAACAGCTCAAATGTTGTTTCCAGGTGGGACAAGCGGTCGCTGATGTCACCGGCAACAATGAGGGCATCTTCGGTGTAGTCCCAGCGGGACAGGTGCTTCACCCATTCCAGATTTGCTGCATGGTCCACGTGAATGTCGGATATGGCCAGAACCCGCATAATGTTTTTTGAGGGAAAATAGAGGGATTCCGGAAGCGGGTCAAAAGAAAAATGAAAAATTACCGGTTGGGCCACATTTTTATTAATCACCCATTGAAATAACCGATAATTTTTTTCAGAATCAATAATACAAAGGGGAACAGCATGGCACGGCTGGCAATGCGAGGCAAGGAGGCCCGCGGGAGCGCCAGAGAACACTATTCCCCCACCGCAATTGTTTTTTCACTGTTTATTCTGTTTGTCTTGTTGCTCACCCATCAACTGCTGGGCGGCCAGTGGGTACGTTTTGAACTGAAGGGGGATTTCCCGGACATTGCATTTTCCTACTGGCAACACCAACAGGCCACCACCGGTAAGCTGTTTTTCAAAATTAGTATTCAAATGGGCAACAAGAACCTGGTATTCCTGAAACAAACCCGGGCAGAATCTCCGGTCTTTTATGCCCGGTATCAACTGGAAGTGGAGTTGCAGGGAGATGGCGGACGGGATGCTTACAAGCTGATTCAGGATACCATTTACACTGATAATCTGGGGGCGTTTCAGGAATTGCTGGAAACGCGCCTCCATCAAATAGATTTCCCGGTGGAACCCGGGCAGTATTTGTTGCGGATAACCGTGCGGGATGTAAATGCCGGGAAAGAAGGGGTGTACGAAGAACCGGTTAAAATTGTGGGCAACGATCGCCGGCTGGCTGTTAGCGATTTAATGTTGGCCCATCGGGTGGAAATGGTGGATCCCCACAGTGGGGAATACGTGTTTGCCGTACTACCCTACCCGCGAGCCATTTACGGTATTCTGGAGCCGCAATTGTTTTATTATTTCGAAGTGTATTCCGGGGAAAACGCCAGCCGGTTACCGGTAAGCATCGACCTGTCGCTGAGCGACCCAACCGGCAAACGGCAAACCATCCGCCGTTTTTCACGACACATAAATCAGCCCTCTCTGCCGGTATTTGCATCGGTAAATACCGGAGAAATGCAACCCGGCAAGTATCAACTGGAACTCATTGTGCGCAATGCCGAACAAAACGTGGTCATCCAGAAAGTAGCCTATTTTTACGTGTATCAAAGTCCCATTGATGTGCGGTACCGACCGTATTCGCATATTCTGGATGAAATTTTTTTAATTGCCAGTCCGGAGGAGTTTGACCGCCTGAAGAATGCCGCACCGGAAAAGCGGCAATGGGCAATTCTGGAATTCTGGCGGGCGCACGATCCCAATCCGGCCACAATCAAAAATGAATTGATGTGTGAATTTTACCGGCGGGTCTTTATTGCCCGGCGATTTTTTTCCGTAGGCGACCGGTTGACAGACCGGGCGAAAGTATTTATTAAATATGGCAAACCGGGTCGCATTTTTCATTATGAAATCCCCCGCACCCGCAACGAAACGGAAATTTGGGTGTATCCCCGCTTAAAATTCCAGGCAGTATTTCTGGATGAATTTGGATTTGGGGAATATCGTCTGGTTGAGCCGTTGAGCATTTTAAATAAATAGAAATCGGGAGGTTTTGAAAATTTGCCTGGGGAGGGAATCGGGCGGTTATACACACCGCCCGATTTTTTTTGTACAATGTCGTGGTGTTCCCTCAAATTTTTTCGATAATACCCTAAAAAAACATGCAGTTACGTCCCCTGATACGGCAATTTAAACCGCAGGAGGAAATTGACTCAGGAGGGGACGCAGTTTTGCCATGTTTAAAAAATGTCGGTTGCTTAAATTGGTGGAGTAAACAGAACACTGAACGGAGGCGGCAAAATTGTAAAACGAATGTCGAACAATATTTACCTTTCTGTGTAAAAATGCCGTAAATTTACCCAATATTTTTGATTGTAGGGTTAAAGGAGATTGACGTATGAAGAACCGGTCTGAAAACAGCCATCCCATATACAATATTTTACAGAAACGCATTGTGATTCTGGACGGTGCCATGGGCACCATGATTCAATGGCACCGGTTAAGCGAAGAAGATTTCCGGGGGGAATTGCTGAAAGAC
>WGBF01000154.1 GCA_015494485.1 bacterium
CCATCCCCATCGCCTGAAAGGATTGGGCAATCAGGCTTATTTCGTAGCCAATCCAGGTTGAAATAATGGCAATGTTGGCTACGGGTGCGGCAGTGGAATCCACCAAATAGGAAAGTTTTTCGCGGGATATTTTGAGCTTATCCGCTAAGGGGCGCATGGTATTGCCCACAATCAGGGTATTGGCATAATCATCAAAGAAAATCAAAACCCCCATCGCCCAGGTCGCCAACTGCCCCATCCGGGCATTGCGGGCATACTGCGCCAGCTTTTCCACAATCCCCTGGGTGCCCCCAGAGCGGGTAATAACACCCACCATTCCCCCCAGAACCAACGTGAATAAAACGATGGAAATGCGGTCTTTATCGGCCAGCGCCTGAACGATGTATTCATCCAGAGTGTGTAAAAAGCCCAGCAAAACATTGAAATCGTAAACAAAGGAGACCCCCAACCAGATTCCAAAAAACAAGGCAATAATTACCTGACGGGTAATGAGTGCCAGCAAAATGGCAAACAACGGGGGCAAAATGCTCAGCACGCCCGGCAGCACCCGAAGCTGGACGGACTGCTCCATGCCGTTTACATCAACCCTGAGATTGATTTTACCGGAATGCCCCAGTGATAGCCCGGAAATGCGAATGGCAGTGCCTTCTACCTCCGCTTTAACAATACGCCCCCGACGCACCTCCCGGCCGCTTTCCGCATCGTAAACGCGGTAGACCAGCGTGTCCGGTAATTGGCGATAAAAAAATTCCGGAGAAAATTGAAGGTGAAGGGCAAAGTCAATATCCGTTAAAACCACGCGGGGAGCGGTTACGCTGTATGGCACCTCCGCCCGCAACAATCCCGCAAGCGGCACCGCCAGAAGAATCAGAATACCAACAATCCGTTTCATAGATGCGAAGATACGGCCTGAGGAAAAAAAAGTAAAGCGTTACTCAAAATCACCCACCGGGTGACCGAAAGTGAGCTAATTCAATTTTTTCCCTGA
The DNA here is from genome assembly GCA_015494485.1 of bacterium. Taxonomy (GTDB): domain Bacteria; phylum Calditrichota; class Calditrichia; order RBG-13-44-9; family J042; genus WGBF01. The sequence goes on from WGBF01000154.1 coordinate 989, forward strand.
AAGAAAGTGGTATTTTGGTCGAAAAAAAGCGTATGCTATTCCTCGTACACCAAATCTACCGTGGTTTTGCAACCACACCGGCACTGGAAATGAATCCGTACCACCTGGCCGTCTTTTTCTTCCACGATAATTTCCGGCTCATCCGGTTGGTGGGAAATAGGCCCCGGATGGTAATCGTGAATTACATCCAGATGTTCTACCCGATGTTTTTTGATTACCCGTTCTTTAGAAGAGATGGGGCGGCTATCCGTATTACTCAATTTCTGCGGGTCTGCCGCCAGCGGAACAAAATCCCTTTTGTCCATGGTCAACATCCTTGTTTTATTTGTGTCCTAACTCATAATCGTAATTTACTAAAAACCGTTGAGTTAAAATTAAATTATTTGGTTTGGAAATTTTTTCAATTATATCTTTAATGAACCAAAAAGGAGAGGGCATGGTTATGCGTAAAGTCGCCGTATTGATGTTTGCACTGGTTTTTATGGCAGGGTCTGTTCGCGCCCAAACAACCCTACGGGACCTGTATCTCATGCAGAATCAAAACCAATTCCTGGGAGGGTTAGGTATTACGTGGATTGACAACAAGCCCTATACCACGTTAACCCTTGCACCGGAATTTGCTTTTGGGAAATTTGGCATTGGATTGTACCTGCAGTTACTCATGGACCAGAGCAATGGGTTCAAATTACGCACTGACGAATATAAAGACGGGGCGGGTATTCTGCGCGCTATCCGGTACGTCCGTTGGGGCTTGAAAAATGACCCATTCTACATTCGACTGGGAATGCTGGACCGGGCTATTCTGGCAAACGGATTCCTGCTGTGGAACTACAACAACGGCTCCAACTACGATAAGCGAAAAATTGGTATGGCCTTTGACCTGGATTTGGGGAAAGTCGGCTTTGAAACTGTGGTCAGCAACCTGCTCCACATGGAATTAATTGGGGCAAATGTTTACATCCGTCCGGTCCGCTTTTTTGCCCCCCAAATCCCCGTATTGAACACCTTACGTCTGTATGCCACCTATGTGCGCGACCAGAACCTGGTTCGTGGCAGTGACTCCACGGCAACCATTACCGCCTACGGATTTGGTGCGGATTTAAAGTGGCTGGATTTGAAAGTCTTTCAGAGTTTTTTGTACGCAGATTGGGCCAAATTTCAGGATTACGGAAGCGGTGCCGCAGTGGGTATTCGCGCCGAATGGCCGGATATGATGGGCTTGTTCGGCTTTTCCGCCAAGTTTGAGCGCCGCTTTATTAACGACCAATTTGTGCCCAGCTTTTTCGGGCCGTTGTATGATTTAAATCGGCAAATCGGCGTGTTCACGGAACTGGAAGAAGCGCCCTCCTCCCGCGGATATTTCGGGCAACTGGCCGCCCATGTTGTCCAAAAAATCCTGATTATTGGAAATTATCAGCGACAGGATGACATCAAATACAGCGGTAAACTTCACCTGGAAGCCACGGCACCGGACCTGGTTCCCAAGTTCCAATTCCGTTTCTATTATGATAAAATCAATATCGAAAGTTTCAACGATGCCCGCACCCTGGACATCAATTCTGTGGCAACTGCCGAAGTGGGATACAAAATGTACTCATTCCTGATGATCTCCACCCTGTATCGCTGGTATTGGGTGGAACAGGAACCCGGTGTATACAAACCGGTGGAACGCATCGAACCCCGAATTTCCTTTACGTACTCGTTTTAACTGAACATCCCAATTTATTGCCTGCTCCGGGACTTTTTCCGGGGCAGGTGTTTTATCATGAAGCTACTGGCCCACATTCACAGGCATGTGTGGCACCCCTTACTGGATGTTATTTTTCCCCCAATCTGTTTTCATTGCAATACGCCTATGAACGCATCCCGACTGCTCCCGTTGTGTGATGCCTGCCTGGATGGTCTTGCCCCCATTTCCCCTGCCTGGGTACAAAAGCATGTGGTTGACCGCATTGAGGACCGCGCCGTTGATACCATCGTAGTCGCTCTGGAATTCAATGCCATTATTCAGAGCCTGATTCATCATTTAAAATACCAGGCAATGCCGGGATTAGGGATTCGCCTGGGCAAATGGATTGCGCCCCAGGTTGTTGCTCAATTACCCACGGAACAGGATATTGGATTGGTACCTGTCCCGCTGCACCGCAAGCGCCAACGGGAAAGGGGGTATAATCAGAGTGAAAAAATAGCCCTGGGGCTGAGAGAAAAAACCGGGATTCCCCTGTTGAAAAACGCGCTAAAACGCCACCGCCATACCCGAAGCCAGACAACCCTCAACCGCCAGGAACGGCAGGAGAATGTGGCAAATGCCTTTCGGGTATCCCCGCATAGTCCCCTTCCTGCTACCATTATTCTGGTGGACGATGTGGTCACCACCGGCGCCACCATGAATGCCTGCGCATGGGCATTAAAAACCGCCGGGGTACAGCGGGTAATTGGCCTTGCCGTAGCCACCCCCCGAGATGCGCAATTTGGCGCGGTGTGACTCGTCCCAACAGTTGCTGCACTACAAGAGAAAGGCATGGGATTAGTGCATTAAGATAGAATTTTGCACACAGGATGTTGCATTCCTTAATCCAGAAACACGAATTCACACTCTTTGTAAAGAGATTCGATTATTTTCCGGGTTGTTCATCCGCCAAACAACAGGCAGGATTAATCCACCGACTGAATTTCTTCTTCCAGCAGTTGCTTTTCGTACAGCCAGGCATACA
>WGBF01000155.1 GCA_015494485.1 bacterium
AGTTTGCCGCCCAATCCAGGTCTTTGCGGGGTTCCAGGATTTCGCCGCCTTTCAGATGGTGATGGTAAATACCGGCAGCAATGGTGGGAGTAAGGGCCATCAGTCGCACCGCATCCTGAACCATGTACTCCCATAATTGGTCCCGTGGTACGCCGCCGTAAAATGCCTTCAGAAAATGGGAATCCTTCTGCAAACTTAAAATGGCCATACTCAACAAGGCCATGGGGTGCGTATCCGGCGGTACGGAATGAATGAGCCTCAACACGTAATCCGGCACATGGCGCTGATGCCACATTTCCCGCTGCAATTGTTTTAACTGCTCAGCTGTCGGGAACTCCCCGGTCACCAGCAACCAGAACACCTCTTCCGGCAACCGACCAACCAGTTCCCGCAATGCATGTCCCCGGATAAACACCCCTTCCTGCGGGTCCACGACGGAGGTATCGCACACAATCAAGGGTAATTCCCGAAGCCCCTTGTACAAATGCGCCACGGTGACCGTTCCCAGTTCCACACGGGCCAGTTCCTGCACCACATTTCGGCTTTCAGCACGCCATTGTTCCACAATGGGGCGTAATGTTTCCACCAAAATCATAACCGCCTCCGGCTTTGGAAATTAAAAATAATTCCAATTCCAGGCCGAACCAAATGGTTTGAAAACTTCAATTTAACGCAATTAATTACCAAATAATTCATATATCAACACTATAGTGAATATTGGCCGGTTAATTTTTGTAGCGCTTGTCAGGGATACGCATTTTGGTGTTCACCTATTAAATTATGGGTTAATACAATAACAGGTGGATAAAAAATGAGTCGGGGCATTTTACAGATAAAGTTATATATTTTGCAGGTCGATAGTTTTTCTTGAATAAAATACAGGATGATTTGACATGGATTGTCAAATTTATTCAAAAGAAGGACAGGATGCCTTCATCACGACACGGTCTTTTAATTGGGTGCAACGAAACCAGCGGGTTTTCATGTGGGTTTCCGGAGCCGCCAGCGAATCTGGAATTAGCGCTACCGTAACTTCTTGCTTCATCACCTACCTCCAAATTCTAAATCCCAAATTTTCTTAAAAACGACGTCAGGCTATTGCCTGATTCATCCAGTGTAATCCTGTCGTACAACGAAGACAGTATTGGAACAATTTATTTAAGGAGGTATATATCATGGGTAACACCAATTCATTACTGGAAAAGATCCAGAAGCGCTATTTCGACAACGAATTTCGCGCGCTGGGTTGGCACGGAACATTCCAGGATTACCTGGAAATTGTGCGCAAGGACCCCAAAGTACTCCGCACGGCGTATCAGCGGTTGTACGATATGGTCATGTCCTACGGGACGGAGGAATACGAAGATTCCCGCAAGAAGATGGTGCACTACAAATTTTTTGACGACCCCATCGACAACGGGAAAGATGCCGTCTTTGGGCTGGACGCCTATCTCATGAAATTCATGAATATTCTGAAGGCAGCGGCTTACCGTTACGGACCGGAACGGCGGGTCATTTTGCTGCATGGTCCGGTGGGGAGTTCCAAAAGTACCATCGTGCGGTTGTTAAAGAAAGGGCTGGAACAATATTCCCGCACGGACGATGGTGCCATCTATTCCTTTGAGTGGGTGAACGTGCCCAAATTCTTCAATGATCCGGACAATTCCCCCCGGGAAACAATCGCTTGTCCCATGCACGAGGACCCCATGCACCTGGTTCCGGCGGAACTGCGCTTCGATTTTATTAAAGATTTAATTGGGGAAGAAAACGCCCACCTCTACCAGGTAGAAGGTGAATTGTGCCCCAGTTGCCGCCAGATTTACCGCGACCTGGGAAACATGTACAACGGGGACATGAACAAAGTGCTGGAACACGTCCGGGTGAAACGCATTTTGCTGTCGGAAAAAGACCGCGTGGGCATTGGCACTTTTCAGCCCAAGGACGAAAAGAACCAGGATTCCACCGAACTTACCGGAGACATTAACTACCGCAAAATTGCCGAGTACGGCAGCGATTCCGACCCCCGTGCCTTTAACTTTGACGGGGAGTTTAACGTCGCCAACCGGGGAATTATTGAATTCATTGAAGTGCTCAAACTGGATGTAGCCTTTTTGTACGACCTGCTGGGCGCCAGCCAGGAACACAAAATCAAGCCCAAAAAATTCCCCCAGACCGACATTGATGAGGTGATTATTGGTCACACCAATGAGCCGGAATACAAAAAGCTGCAGAACAACGAGTTTATGGAAGCACTGCGGGACCGAACGGTGAAGATTGACATCCCTTACATCACCCGGTGGAGCGAGGAAATTAAGATTTACAAAAAGGATTTCAACAACCGCAAAATTCAAAACAAGCACATTGCGCCGCATACCATCGAAATGGCAGCCATGTGGGCCGTACTCACCCGTCTGGAAGAGCCCAAAAAGGCCAACTTAACCCTGGTGCAAAAGCTGAAGCTGTACGATGGCAAAGCGATTCCAGGCTACACGGAAGACAACGTGCGGGAACTACGCAAAGAGGCGGTGCGGGAAGGTCTGGAAGGCATCTCCCCCCGCTACATTCAGGATAAAATTTCCAACGCGCTGGTTAAAGATACCGAAGAGCCCTGCGTGAACCCCTTTATGGTGCTCAACGAACTGGAAAGCGGGCTGGACCACCAC
>WGBF01000156.1 GCA_015494485.1 bacterium
AGGTGCCACCGGGTATTTATTAACATTAACCCAGGGGGGTGCAGGAACATTAGGGATATGCAAGGAGTTGCCGGTGGAAAAAAAGAAAAAGATGCGTTCCCGCGAACTGGCTTGCGCTGCAAAAACACTGGGATTTAAGGAACATTTTTTACTGGATTACCCCGACGGCGGATTACGTCAAATTCCGGAAGAGGAGGGGATTGCCACAATTATGGAATTTTTGGAAACGGTCCGGCCGGAGGTGATTATTACCTTTCATTATGGGGGGATTTCCGGACATCCGGACCACATTGCCACGTCACACTGGAGTATTAAAGCTGCGCAACGCTGGAAAAATCCAAACGATGTGTACTATTATGGCATGGCTCCCGATACGGTAGCCCATTTTAAAAACCGGCGTTTAATTCCCATACCGGAAGAAGAAATTCACTTGCGCATCAATGTGGAGGCGTATGTTTCCAAAAAAGTGGCGGCCATTCATTGTCATCAGTCCCAACTGGAATTATGGCAGCAATTACAACAAACGGATTTGGATTACCTGGATTTAATTCGGGAAGAAGTGTTTTCACTGGCACACAGTGGTTTTTCCGCACCGCTCCTTCAACAATGGATAATGGAAGGGAGACAACATGTTTGATAACCTGTATTACTACAAAGCGCGCGTGGTTCGGGTGTATGACGGAGACACCATCCACGTGGATATTGACCTGGGGTTAAGCACCTGGATTAAAAAAGAAAAATTGCGGTTAGCGCGAATTAATGCACCGGAAATTCGGGGTTCCCAGCGACCGGCCGGGTTAGCTGCGCGGGATTTTTTACGAAATTTAATTCTGGACAAAGAAGTTATTGTGCAAACCATTAAGGACCGTAAGGGGAAATACGGTCGGTACCTGGCGGAAATCTGGTTGCAAACCGAAAATGGTTGGGAAAATGTCAACGACCGGATGCTTGCCGAAGGTTTTGCCCGGCCCTATTCCGACTAACATTTTTCGTCCCTCTTGTATAAATGTGGTTTTTGCCCCTACATTTACAGAAAAAAATGGACACACAGTATGGCGACCCGTTTGGAGCAAAAACGTTACACCTTAAATGAATTACGGCCTGTTATCCGAAAGATCATTCGTAAAAATCATCACCTGCCACCCGTTAAAATTAAAGAAATATTGTATGACGTATTGCGGGAGCATGGTTATGATCCGCAGAGAAAGGAACATCGGTTAATGTTGAAATCCATGCTTCTGGATATTCTGGTAGGGGACCGCCGCCTGCGGTTGAAAACAATCCGGGAGGCATTGTTAAATTACCGGACGCCTGAACAACTTATCGGGATGGTGTTGCATCAATTTGGGCGCGGCACTATCGGGCTGAAAGCACTGGGGTTAGAGGCTGCCCATGCCATATTAAACCATCCCCGAATTCGCCAGAAATATGGCATCGACGTACCAGTTAAAAAACCGCGTTCCTACTATCTGGGGAGCAATTGGCTGCTGGAATTTTTACGGTTGAACGAAAATAAACTGGGCAAATACCGGCGCCTGAAGCTGGAAACGTTCGAACATATTATTGCCGTTCAGGAGGAGCTGGAGCATGACTTTTTAAATTCGCCCATGCCCAGGGGTGTTATGCGTGCCATTGAAGAGATTATTGATAATATTCGGCGCCCCATCATTGCCCGGTCCTCTTCCAAACTGGAGGATAATCCAGAAGCCTCTTTTGCCGGGAAATATGCCAGTTATTTTTTGGCGAACGAAGGCTCCCGGGAAGAACGCATTCACGCGCTGGAAATAGCCATTAAACGAATCTGGCGCAGTGTGTTTAGCCCGGATGCGATTATTTACCGCTTGAAAATGGGGCTTGTCCGTCGGGATGAGCAAATGGGCGTGTTGGTGCAGAAGGTGATTGGGCGAAAATTTGACGTGGTGTATCCCAATCCGGACACGGGCGAACAGGAAGTGTGGCGCTTGTTTTGTCCAACCATTGCCGGGGTGGGATTTAGTCGGAACCTAATTTACATCCTGTCGCCCAAGATGAAGCAGGAAGACGGCATGGTGCGCATTGTGGTGGGGTTGGGGAC
>WGBF01000157.1 GCA_015494485.1 bacterium
ACCTGGAACAGGGCAATGGCGAAAAGGCATGTCAGATTGTGGAGAAGGGATTGGCGCAATATCCCAATTATCCCTTCGGGCATTTTGTGGCCGGCTTGTGTTATTACAATAAAAAAGACCTTACCGAAGCCAAAAATCATCTGGATATATCCGTCACGTACGACCCGGTAAATCCCCGGGCGTGGCAGTTGCTGGCGGAAATTAATCGCAAGCTGGAGTTGAATTTATTGGCCGAGGATTGCCAGCTTCGGCTCACCGGAATTGATGGATTTAGCCCGGACGTTGAATCCGCCGCACCACTTACTGAATCCACCTCACCAGTCACCGAAACCGCTGCAGAAGCTCCGGAAACGGCGGGAGAGGAGGAAATACCGGAATTGCTGGAGGATATTCCGGATCTGGAAGCGGCTGCCAGCGTGGCGGAAGAAGAATTGAATCTGGAAGAATTGTTTGAAGAAAGCGAAGCCGAAGCAGCCGAATCTGCCGATGTGGACGAGATTTTTAAAGAAGCCGTAGGGGATTTATCCACGGCGGAGGAAGCTCCGGAAACCGCTTCCGAAGAGGCACCAAAACCGGAACAACCGGCTGAGGAGGAAAAAACCTCAGCAACTGCGGACACAGGCGACGATTTCAGCAACGCCATGGAAAACTTTTTCTCCTCCCTGGAAGAAGGGGAAGGTAAGGGTGAAGAGCCGTCTGAAACAGGACAACCCGAAGCGGAACAGGCCACTGCTGCGGAACCATCCGGTGACGACAATCCGGATGATTTGTTTGATTTTTCCCAGGCTGTGGAAGAGTTTTTAAGCGAACGGGAGGAAGAAATCCAGAGCAGCGAAGCACCGGAGGAAGCACCTCCCGCTGCGAAAGAATCTACAGCGTCATCCGCAGGAGACGAATCCACAACGGAGGACGAAAGTGAGTTCATTATTGACCTGGATGAATCCGAAGCGGAAAGCCCTTCCGATGAAGAAGTAAGTAAACCGCCCATTCTGTCCCCCACACTGGGAGAGATTTACATTTCCCAGGGCCGATTCCAGGAGGCAATTCACGTGTTTGAACAACTTCTTCAGCAGGACCCGGATAATCCCCACTTTAAGCGCAAGATTCGGGAAATTCAGAATTTAATTGACAAACAGAAAAACCTGGAAGCCTGAGTACGGGTGGATGAAATCGACGATTGCCCTGTGGTTGGGAGCGCTGGTGGTTCTGATAACGGGGGGATTCCTTTCTGCAGCCCAAACCACGGATATTATTGTTAAACTTAAAGCCGAAGCCTCACCAACGCCCAATTCCCGTCCACCGGCCTGGAAGGAAGATTTGCGGCGGGAATTTCAGTTTCAACCCCGAAAATTATTTCCGCGCACCTCTGCCCGCCAATTGGCATCCATTGAAGTGTGGCGCCAGGTGGCAGTGGGGGATACAGCCGCATTGCTGGAACGCCTGCGTGCAGAAGCCGATGTGCAATGGGCAGAAATAAACCACGTGTATCGCGTTCACGCCGTTAATGTGAATGATCCTTTATTTCCCCAGCAATGGTATGTGCAGCGCATCGGGGTGCCGGCCCTGTGGGAAACTTCCATGGGGGATAGCAGCATTGTGGTTGGGGTAATTGATACTGGCGTGGACTATTTGCACGAAGATTTACAGGGGCAATTGTGGGTGAATTCTGCCGAAGATTTGAATCACAATGGTGTGCTGGATTCGGCAGATATTAATGGCATTGACGACGACGGAAACGGGTATGTGGACGATGTGATTGGCTGGGATTTTACCGATGCCCCGACATTTGCCGATGGTGGCGATTACGACGTCCCGGACAACGACCCCATGGACGAATTTTTCTCCGGGCATGGTACCCCTGTTTCGGGAATTATTGCCGCGGCAGCCAATAATGGCAAAGGCATCGCAGGGGTTGCGCCGGGCGTACGAATAATGGCGCTGCGGGCTGGCACAGCGTCCGGGTATCTGGAAGAGGATGATGTGGCGGAAGCCATTGTGTATGCGGTGGAAAACGGCGCCCGTATTGTGAACATGAGTTTTGGAGATGTGGCATTTTCGTACTTGCTCCGGGATGTTATTCGGTACGGAGTAGAACGTGGTGTGTTGTTTGTTGCCTCCGCCGGAAACGATGGCAATGATGTGTTCCAGTTCCCTGCCGCGTATGATGAAACCATAGCCGTGGGTGCCACCGATTTTCAGAACAATTTGGCGGGCTTTTCTTCCTACGGGGTGAAAGTAGATGTGGTCGCGCCCGGACAGGAATTGCTTTCGTGCAAAATCGGGGACAATTATGGGTTGGTGTCCGGCACCTCATTTTCTGCGCCGGTGGTAAGCGGAACCCTGGCACTGATGTGGTCGCTGGTGCCGGATGCTACGGCAGATATTTTGCAGGGCATGTTATTGAGCAGCGCGCGGGACCTGGGCCCACCCGGATGGGATGTTCATTTTGGGCACGGGTTGGTTCAGGCCAATGCGGCGCTGGAGCATTTGCGCAACGGCGTGGCCCGCATTAATGCGCCGGTAACCAATTCAGGGATCGCCCGGGATACTGTGGTTATTATTGGCTCCGTACTCAGCGCCAATTTTCGTTCGTTTAAACTGGAATACGGCTTGGGGACCAATCCGGAACAGTGGGTGGCCATTACTCCCGGAGAAGAGCGCCAGGTGGTAAACGACACCCTGGCCGTGTGGGATATTTCCGGCCTACCGGATACGTTGTACACCCTTCGGTTGACAATGGTGCAATATTTTGCACCGGAACGGGTGGCAACGGTGGCATTTCGGGTGGACCGAACCCCACCACAACTGGTTCGGTTTGACGCCAGACCCATGCTAAATCGCACGAGCACCGGCTTTTTACTCCAAATTGCTACGGATGATTTAACCCGCGTGCAGGTCTCCGGCCTGGAGAACAACATCCCGGTAAGCCGGGTGCAATCCAATTATCTGGCGGAAGAACATTTTTTATTTCTTGCCGGTGACGAGACCGGTAGCGGTCAATTACGCATTACGTTGACCAACAGTTCCAGCCTTTCCACTGTGGTTCAGGACGATTCCGTAACCGTGAATTCCCGGAATTTGCTGCCGGTTGAATTGAAAAACCGGTTCTATCCGCAGTACCGCTGGGAAACGGTAGGCTATCTGTTCCCGGAATACACCGATTTTGATGCGGACGGACAACCGGAGATCGTCTTTTCACGACGAACAGACAGCACCACATTTGGGCCTCTGGTCATTGCTGAACTACAGGGAGAACAACTGGCGGTGCAAATGGAAAGTCCCTTTCCGGGGATTCCCCGTGATGTGGCGGATGTGGACGGAATTCCCGGAGAAGAACTGTTGGCAGGCTACGGTAAGCTTACCTACATCTTGCGGCGTGCCGGGGATGAGTTTCCCCGTGAGGTGGTCTGGTATGATACCACCGATTTCTGGGGCAGTCGGTTTCTGGATGTTACCGGCGATGGCAAACCGGAATTGCTGGCTATTCATGCCAATCAGTGGTCCGTATTTCGCATAGAAACCAATGGCGGTTTTCGGGTAGAACCGCTGTACGGAATAGCAAATCCCACCCCCGGGAATAACCAGTATGGGGTCCCCTGGTGTGTCATCGCCGATTTTGATGAGGATGGGGTTCCGGAGCTGGTATTTGGGGATTATGATGGCGATGTGATGTGGGCGCGGAAAACCGGCACGGGGGAGTACGGCGTGCGCTGGTTCCGGCGGCTGGAAGGGAAGGATGCAACCACCCTTTTGCAAGCGGGGGATGTGGACGGCGATGGGGTTCCGGAGTTAATTGCCGTCAGTCGGGTGCAACCGGATGTGGTGCTGGAATCCAATTTTAATGCTCAGTACTGGGTGCTTTCTGTCTGGAAGTACCGGCATCCGGATTCATTTGTTAAAATGGCCACAGTGTCTGTGCAGGGTGTGAATACGCAGCGCGGAATTTTCAATGGCCTACGGTTAATGCCGTTGCCCGGCCAAACCGGGGAGGCCGTGCTGTTTGCCGCATATCCCCATTTGTACCAGTTTATGTGGCAGGACTCCACCCTGATGCTAAGTGGCTTTTATCGCGGTACGTTCAACACCAACACCCTGATTACCGGGGATGCAGATGCCAATGGTCACGTGGACATTCTGCTGGCCACTGCGGAAGGGTTTCAGTTGTGGGAAGACCAGGCAGTTGCGGACCGTGTTTACCCTCCCTACGGGCTTACGGC
>WGBF01000158.1 GCA_015494485.1 bacterium
GGAATAAACAGCGTAACCGAACTGCGGTTGCCGTCGGAAAAATCCAGCAATTGGTTTCGAATGGAGGGTTCATCCAGATACGCAAAGCGGGCTTCTGCATTATATTCCTGGGGAGTATTGCCGGGGGCCTGGTTTAAATCATAATACGCGCAAAGGTCACTACCTTCCAGAATTTCATACGCCGTGCGACATCCCTGACAACAGAAATATTTATCACCAATGGAAATATCCGCGGTTGGACATTTCAGCCCGCAATGGTAACAATACAGTTCCTCGGAAGAAATACTGCTGGAATCCTTCGGGTGCAAAGTATTTTTAATATAAAGCTCAACACCCAAGCGGTGTTACCTCCAAAATTCAACTCAAAAACAATCGAAAAAAGGTTCAACATCTTAAATGTTTTTGTTTCGATTTAGTGAAAAATGCACCCGAAGACACAGAAGTCCATTAAAAATTTAAAGGCACAAAGGTAACAGTTTTCATGGTGTAAAAACAATGACAAAAGTCAGGATTTTTGAACTTTTTCAACCATATAATTACATATTCATGTTTTGATGGTGATGGTGGTGTTGTAATTTTTCAGGATGGAGGACGATGCGGGTTCCCCTGTAAATGGTAAGCAAACCCAGGATGATGACAAAAATGGTTGCAATTTTCAGAAACTTCTGGCGGAGTGTTGCAGATAACCACTGGGTACTAAAGGCAACCACCAACAATGCGGGCACGGTCCCCAATCCAAACGCAATCATTATTAATACGCCCCGCACTGCGCTGCCGGAGGCTGCCGCTGTTGCCCCTGCGGCATAAACCAATCCGCAGGGAATAAATCCCAGCACCAGCCCCAGCTGGAAAATATTTCTTCGGTTTACCCGCTGGAGCATCTGCTGCACCCCGGAAATAAACCACTGAAAACCGGGTAAATACCCGCCTTTGCTGAGCGGTACCCACCCGCCTAAATCCAGGCCCATGATAACCATGACCACACCGGCAACAATTTCCAGCGCGCCCTGCACATGGACCACTTCCAGCATGACCTTCATGGTCTCCCCAATCAGGCCAAAGAAAAATCCTAAAAAGGCATACGTTAAAATACGACCGCTATTGTACAACAAATGGGGCCATACTTTCTGGAGCCAGGATTGGGAGGTTCCGGAAGAGTTGATCTTCATGGAATAGGTCATCACAAAACCACCACACATGCCAATACAGTGCCCAAAACTGCTCAAAAATCCAATAAGAAAAACAGATAGTAAACTCACCGTCTCCAACACAGTGCCTCGTAATAAAATGTTTCAATTTAAGCGTTGAGACTGTTGCAAATAAAGATTATTTTTATTTAACAAAACGTGGAGGTTCAATGGGCAAAAAACAAAAGCTTTTGCCCACCTGCGAATTCTGCGAAGCCCATTTGTGCTTCGTACTCAATGAGCTAAACAAAGAAGAAATGCAGGAAGTCTCCCTCACCAAAGGGGGAAATATTTATAAAAAAGGACAGATTATTTTTTATGAGGGAACGCGTCCGACCGGATTGTACGCCATTAGCCGCGGGATGGTGAAAATTTACAAGATTGATTCTTCCGGCAAGGAGCATATTGTGCGTCTGGCGCGGGAAGGGGATATTCTGGGCTACCGGGCACTTATTACCAACGATGTGTATTCCGCCTTTGCCTCGCCCCTGGTCGAAAGCACCATCTGCTTTATTCCCAAGGAAACATTCTTGCAAATTATGGAAAGCAACTCCCAGCTTTCCATGCGGATTGTTCAACTGCTGGCGCAGGATTTAAAGAACGCCGAAGAACGACTGGCCAAAATTGCCCAGAAGAGCGTTCGGGAGCGATTGGCGGAAACGTTGCTAATTTTGCGCGAATTTTACGGCACGGAAGGCGATAAATCCACTCTGCGCGCCCAGTTAAGCCGCAGCGACCTGGCCCATTACGTTGGTACGGCCACGGAAACGGTTATCCGGCTCCTGGCAGAATTTAAAGAAGAACAACTGGTGGATATTCAGGGGCGGCGCATTCGGTTGCTGAACCCGCGAATGCTGGCCCGGATTGCCAATTTATACGATTAGCGACGATCCGTCACCCCTTCCGGGAGAACAAACAGGGCAATAGAAGACCCCACCCATTCCTTGTAGCGGTTATAGTCTACCCCCATCATTTTGCCTTTACTAAAGCGGACCAGATTGATGGCAGGTTGTGGCTTTTCATCCCACAAATACATCAGGCGGAATTCAACTTTTGCAAGCCCATCGGGGGTTTTGAGGACCGGCGCATACCGCACCTTTTCCTGAAGAATGAAATGTTCGGGGTCTTTAATACTCCGCAACCGTTCCGGGGTCACATCCACTTCCACGCCGGAACCGGCAAAGGAAAACAACGGCTTTAGCACAAAGGCCCCCAGGTCATCCGGAATTTGCGGCAACTGATGCAAAAAATAGGTTCGG
>WGBF01000159.1 GCA_015494485.1 bacterium
ATCGCGCCAGCGCCAACGCCTTTGCATTCGATGCAGGTATTCAGTACCATGATCTGGGTGGCCTGAAGGGCGTGTCCTTTGGTGTCACGGTTAAAAACATCGGTACCAACCTGAAATATGGTGGTTCGGCGTTCTACAAACAGGCTTCGGTACCCGGTTCGGATCGTACCGATTTCTTCAAGGTCGATCCTCAGGTGCATGAATTACCGGCATTGATTGAATTGGGCTTAAGCTATCAGCGCGAAATTGCTGAAAACAGCGTGCTAAGCCTTGCAGGTAAATTCCAGAACAATAATTTTGGCGCGGACTTCTATCGGTTTGGTGCAGAATACAATTACAACAACTTTGTGATGTTGCGCGCGGGTTATTTGATGGAACAGGGTATTCCTTCGGAAGATCAACTCTACCGCTTCACTGCCGGTTTAGGGTTGAACTTCTCCCTGGGACAAACCAATTTGACCCTGGATTACACCTATCGCGATTCGCAATACTTCAGTGGGAACAACCTGTTCTCTTTGAAGATTGGTTTCTAAAACATGAGTTAAAAGAGAAGCCGGTCTCATGACCGGCTTCTCTTATTTTTGGGAGGGGATAAAAATGGTTGCTGAGCTTCAGTATATTGCTCCGTTTCTATTTCAACGTCCCGTAACAATCCGTTTCTTTAAACTATCCAAAATTTTTTACATCTTCTTGTTTGCATTGTGTTTAATCCAACCGCTTTGGGGCGCTAAAACAGAAATCCATGGAAATACCTCGGCTTCATCATCCGTTGCGCGTTCTTTTGGTGTGGATTATACAGCATTTACGGTTAACAATTGGCTGTATTGGCAATATGTAAATGGGTTATCTGCGTTAGACCCATCGGTAGATAGAGGGAGTATGTTCCCTCGTTCCGTTGCCATAGCGCTGTATGCTGATGGTGTTGTGTGGGGGGGGAAAGTTAACGGACAAATTCGTGTTGGGGGGAGCACCTACAGAACCGGTTTACGGCCCATTCTACCAAAAATTTATCGTGTACGCCCTAATATTGATAGGATCAGTCCGTTTCAGCTAAAAAAGGAAGCAGCCCTGATATTTAATGTTCCCTGGGAAAAGGTAACGGATGAACAATTGGCTGAGCTGTACAATGCTTATCTGGCAGATATGGAAGACTGGCCGGTAGAAGAAGGGGCACCCTGGATTGACAACATCGGAAATGGCGTATATGATCCGCCATTTGATAAACCCGGCATTGCCCAGGCAGATCAGGTCATTTATTATGTGGTGGATGATTCGGATGAGGGTCGAACTTATAATTTGTACGGTTCGCCGCCCATGGGGATTCGGGCACAGGTAACCCTTTGGGGGTACGGAACAACCCATTCACGTGTGGGACAGGTGGTTTTTAAGCGCATTCAGTTAAAGAATATTTCCAGCTCTACCATCCACGATATGTACATTAGCCTCTGGGCTGATCCGGATATTGGTAACTATACGGACGATGTCAGTGGGTGCGACTCTGTTTTGGGAATGGGGTTTGCCTACAATGGTTTTGATTATGATAAGTTGTTCAGTGAAAAGGGGCTGGCTCCCGCGGCAGTGGGTTACGATTTTTTACAGGGTCCTCTGGTACCTTCAGTTGGAGATACAGGCAGAGCAAATTTTCAAACGATACCCGATACCAAAAATTTGGATATGACGGCCTTTTGTTACTGGCCGTCCGGAAATGAACATTACAACGATCCAAATTTAGGAGAATATACCGGGACGATCCAATGGTACAATTTGATGCAGGGGTTTATGCCAGTTGAATCTCCGGATAATCCGCCACCGTTTCGCCATGCAACAACAGGGGCTATAACCACCTTTCCGGTGAATGGAGATCCGGTTACCGGTGAAGGGGAAATCGACGGCATAAATAATGGATTTTACCCCGGAGCACGTCGTTTTGCCCTTAGTGCAGGGCCTTTTACCATGAAATCCGGGGATGAACAGGATATTATTGTTGCCGTTATTGGAGGCCGACCGGGAGAAACACGCGTTGATGCCGTGGCCGATTTAAAGGAAACCGATCGTCTGGTACAACGCTGGGCCGATAAGTTGTTTAAAACGAACTTTTTAAAGCCTCCATCTCCCAAAGTTCGTGTTCGGGAACTGGAAAATAAAATTATTTTAAATTGGGGGGAGGATCTGGAAGCCGTGTCGGCAGTTGAGGAGGCCGAACTTCATGATACCCCGTTAACCGCCTACCGGTTTGAAGGATACACGGTATATCAAATAGACCCAACTGTTCCAGAGTCATCCAAAGTGCTAATTGCAACCTTTGATAAAATAAACGGCATACGAACGGTTTATGGTCAGCGATTTTTCCCCGAATTTGGTGAAGAAGTTACCGTTCCCGTCTTTTACGGTAAGGATTCGGGGATTCAACGGACTTTTGTGGTGGATCGCGATTATTTAAATGACCGGCCTCTATTTCCCGGAAATCTCTATTATTATGAAGTGGTGGCGTGTTATTATAATCCCCATCCACAATTAGTGCGGGATTCCATTGTCACAGCCGGGACGTTTGTTTCTGCACTTCCGCAGGCGCCACCTCCCGGAACCCGTTATTCGACTGTAGTGGGTAAAGAAATTCCGGTCACCCACATTCAGGGGAATTCCCGGGCCCGCGTCCGTGTGCGGGTGGTGGATCCGGCTGCAGTAACCGGACATACTTATCAGATTGAATTTCAACCCAATCCTCAGAAACCACAGGAAGTCACTTGGCGATTAAAGGATTTAACGCTTGGTCAGGCAGTCGGTGAATTTTTCCCCCTGGCGGATTCGCTGGACAACCCGGACGGCAAGCAGGTGTATGTTGACGGATTGGAAATTGTGGTTGAAAAAATAAATCCGACCTACACCGGGTTTTGGGTGGTTGCCAATGCCAATGGTCCGTTACCGGAGCCGGAACCCGCTGCTTCCCAATGGAGCGGATTTCCCGTTTCCGAAATGCCCTCAGATAACCAGCAGGTGGGCAATGGGATATGGTTCATTGCCTCACGGGCACCCAATCCGTTTCAATACAGTTTTTCGGATTTTGTTATGATGACAAGCCAATATGCCGGTGGATTTGGTGAAGATACAACCGGCATGACAGCTATTGTTCCGGATGATTATGAAATACGTTTTGATCGCTCCAGCATGGCATTTTTTAATTGGTCTACCCAGCAACTGGATTCGGTGCCGTTTGAATGCTGGAAGATTGGGGATGCAGATAGTCCGGACGACGATTTTCAACTGTTTCCGTTTATCCAGGATTTGGAAACGGTGGAAAATCAGGGGGTTTTCAATATTACCCATCTGGATCACCCCATTTCTTCCGGAACGAATGATCCTATGACAGACGAAATTTACTTCATCCAACCGGAGGATCGATCCCCGGGAAGCACCGGGTATGAGAGCATTGTGGATTACATCCAGCAGCATTCTGAGCAACAGATTGTTGCAGATTCGTTGTGGAAATATGCGAAAGCGGGGTTATCGGTACCGGGGATTGCTCACTTAACGTTTGTCAATTGGAATGGTGGCCCTGTTCCTTCCCAGGAAATGCCCTGGACAGATTATCCCTATAATCAATTGCTGCCGGAAAAGGGAACCATTTTCAGAATAACCACCAGCAAGCCGGTAACCCTGGAAGACGTGTATCAGTTTCAGGCTCCGGAAGTTGTTCGTAATATTGCCCTGGAACGGGAGGATGTTGAACGCATTACTGTGTATCCCAATCCGTTTTCAGGGGACCAGGTTTCGCCGGATGGCAGTGTCACCAATTATGTTATGTTTTACCATTTACCAACCGCTGCAACGATACGTATCTTCAACATTGCCGGGCAACACGTTAAAACATTGCAAAAACTGGATGATTCCCAATTCTTACGCTGGGACTTAACCAATGATGCCGGCCGCAGAGTGGCCTCCGGGGTATATATTGCCTACATCGAAGCCAAATTAAGCGATGGGAGTTTGGTGAAAAAGGTCTTAAAGATATTCATTTCGGACGTAAACAGAACATGGCTTAAGTAAATAATTTATTCCGGTTATGAAGGAAACCATTTATATTTTCTAAAATATAAATGGTTTGGTTACAAAAATTAAGGAGATGTTGATGAGGCGTTTTTGGGTTTTACTTATTCTTTTTCTGGTTGCATTACCAATGGTAGGGTTTTCCCAGGTAAAGGATGTGTCCCTTTATCTGGATTTTGCCCGGTTCCGTTATGATAATGAGAAGTCATTGCTGGAGATTTATTATTTTATTGCTCCAAAAAATGCAGAAGTAGAAGGTGAACGGTGGTTCCGTTTCAATTTGAAAAACAAAGAAAATGGTGAAGTACTGGCAACCAAAACGTTGCGGGTGGATTTCCAGAAGGGCGACGTGGAGCACGATGCCTCTACTGCCAAGCGAGGTATGTTGAAAAGCGTGTTGCCTACCGGTTCGTATGTTCTGGAACTCATGCAGATAAACAATATTACGGATGAAATTGTTGATTCTGTGGGCTATCCGCTCTCAATAAAGCCCTTCGTAGGCGATCGGGTGACTCTTAGCGATCTGGAGATTTGCAGCAATATTATCCCCAACAGCCCGAATAAGGATTCGGATTATCACAAAAACGGAATGGATGTGTTGCCCAATCCAACGCGCATATTTTCCATGTCCACACCACGGGTGTATTACTACATCGAAATGTATAATCTGAACAAAAAACAGCACGACGATCCGTACCACATTCAGGTGGTGGTGGCGGATAAAGAGGGGCAGGTTCGTTTCAAAAAAGATTATCGTCGTCCAAGAAAATACGAATCTTTGGTGGAGCGCGGTGCGTTTGACATCCGAAAACTGGAAAGCGGGCTGTACACGTTAATTTTTGCCTTAACTGATAGCAGTGAAAATTACAGCGTGTATCGGCGGGAGAATTTCTTTGTGGTAAATCCGAAAGTGGTAGCGGTGTCCGAAGAAGTGGACGAAGAGGGATTCCGCAAAAGTGAGTATTACACCTTGCCGGAATCCATTGTGGATCGCATGTTTGAAGAGGCGCAATATATCGCCACTCCCGATGAAGTAAAGATTTACAAATCCCTGACCAATGTGGAAGGGAAACGCAAATTCATGTACAATTTCTGGAAAAAACGCACCCAACATGATCCTGAGTTTAAGGATGAATATTATGCCCGGATTGAATATGCCAACGAACATTTTTCTTACGCCAAAACACCGGGGTGGAAATCTGACCGGGGGCGCGTGTATATTCTGTATGGAAAACCCGATCAGATTGATCATTATCCATCGGAATCCAATACATTACCCTACGAAGTGTGGTTTTATTACAACATAGAAGGTGGGGTAGAGTTTGATTTTGTGGATTTTTCCGGTTTCGGCGATTACAAGTTGGTGAATTCAACCAAACGGAACGAATATTCGGATCCAAACTGGCGTCGTTTGATTCAGGGAAACCGGTTTTAATTTGTACCTGGAGTAGGGCTCTGTCCCTGAATGTGGGGCAGGGCCTTTTTTGTAATGGGAGAAGCGAGGGAGGTATGGAGGCACCCTCAACATATTCCCCGGATTGTGGATTTGACGCATTCATTAACCATTAATTAATAAAGGAGATGGGTCATGGTACGTCATGTTTCCATAATTTTTCTGGGAGTCCTTTTTGTTCTTGGTGGATTATATGCTTCGCCCCAAACAGGCATTCAGGGGAAAGTGTTTGATGCCAACACCCGGGAACCCCTGGTAGGTGTTACGGTGTTTGTCAATGGGGGAATTGTGCAGTTATCTACCGACGAAAACGGAATCTTCCAATACATTGGGGTGCCTGCCGGATCGTACCAGCTCCAATTGTCCCTGTTGGGATATCCCACCGTTGTTTTATCCGATGTGCGGGTTTCCTACGGGAAGATTACTGAACTTCTGGTTCCGCTTACCCCCGGAGGTAGCGATACTATTACCGTGCCGGTGAAAGAAAATCCAACGGTTACCAACGGTGAAACGGTATTTACATTCGACGAACTGCAAACCTCTCCGCGTCGGGGGATAGCTGCCCATCAAGCATTGGCCAATGGCGTTGTGTTTCAGGACGATCAGTTTCACATTATGGGTAGCCGAAATGAAGAGGTGGGCTATTATGTAAATGGCCAGTGGGCAGGGGATATTGTTCAGGGCGGCATGGTGCTGCCGGTGATTCAGGAAGCAATTGAAGAGATCCAGGTGCGCCCTTTTACCCAGGGGGAAGGGTACGACCTGACAACAGGCGGTGCGGTCAATACGGAATTAAAAACCGGAGGGGAGCGATTTCATGCCTCTCTGGATTATCATACCGACCGGTTTGCCAATGAAGGAAAACAATTTTTAGGAACCTACTCCTACGGCTGGCAAAATATTACCCTGACGGCCAGTGGCCCCGTGGCAACAAACCGCTTGCGGTATTTTGTAGCGTATGAAAATACCAGTCGAAAGGATCGATTGGTTCGGTTTGGCAAAGGGTTTCAGATTTCGGGGCTTGTGGATAAAAATCCGGCAAACCCCGAAAACTGGGAAAATAATACCTTTGTTGGTGGGGATACCGTTTCAATTCATTTTCCGGATGGTTTTACGCCCCATAACAGCTTAACGCGACATCGGGTAAATGGCACACTGGTTTATCTGGGACAAAAATTCAACATTCGTAGCCACGTTCTTTTTCAATCCCAAAAAACAGACATGGATGCCGACCCCTGGTTCAATATTTTAAATGACCGGTATCCGTATAATCAGTCGAATGCTTTTCTCTGGAGCGGAAAATTTAGCCATCGGTTAACTTCCCGACTTAATTATCAAATCCAGTTGAATTTCTTCAATAGCATGACGGAACGGGGGGATAGCTACCTGGGAACAGATTGGCAATCCTGGTACGATAGTGTGGCCGTTGCCAGGGCAACCAATGGTGAGGTGCGTTATCGCAACCGGGGTTTACCCCAATATGATTATTACCTGGCGGGCTTTTTCTTTAATCGGCGGGGAGATGTTTCCAATTTCTATTTCAAACGCCAACAACAATATATTGGCGGCAGTTTGAATCTGCAGTGGAGCCCTTCGTCCAAACACCGCATTCAGTTTAATGCCGATGTTCGGCGCTATACGTTGCGTTACTTCGAAATCAATCCACGGGTGATGCTGTTGGCACTCCCCAGGGATCCCAATTACAGTACAAGTCATGGATTGCCGCTATCTTATGGTTCAATTGATTCGATACCGGTAAACCTGTGGATGATTAACGGTATGCCATATGGCTATGGGTACGATATCTACGGGAATTCCATTAATAGTGATAAACATTACGCCGATGGCATTTACGCCCTGGGGGCCCCGCACCCCATGTTTGCCAGCGTTGCCGTTCGCGACCATTGGAAAATTGAAGACCGATTATGGCTGGATGTGGAATTGCGTTATGATTATTTAAATCCGGACCAATATAGGTTTAAAAACCCGGAAAATCCGCAAGTAAATGATTTTCGCATGGTCGATTATAATGAACTTGTTAAAGCCAATCCATTTCATGAATTTAGTCCCCGTATTGCGGTTGCCTTTCAACGGGAAAATGGCGATCTGTTTTATTTGAACTACGGACGTTTTGTACAAATGCCCCGCCTGAGTGAAGGGTTGTTTATGCCCATGCAAAGTTATCTCGGATTTGGGTATCCCAACGATCAAATCTGGTCCTTATCTCTGAAACCGATTAAGTCCAATAAAATATTCGTTGGATATCAGCATCAGTTTTCGCAACTGGGTATACTGGGTATAAATGTATTTTACCGCAATACTACGGGGTTAACCCGTGTTAATGTTGTTAGCAATCCAGATAATAACCCGTTGTATTATCGCTATTCTAATAGTGCGGAAAGCATCAGCAAAGGTGTTCAATTCTCGCTGGAAACACCACGGATGCATGGGTTCCGGGGGCGATTGTTGTACACGTATTCTGTGAGCACCGGAAATGCATCGTATGCCGATTCGTATCTTAACCAATTGTATTTGAATAAACCGGTGCCGGAAGAATTTTATCCGCTGGATTACCATCAGGCGCATCGGGGAACAATCTGGTTGAATTATGCTACCGGTTCCGGAAACCGCTGGAAAATTCTCAATAATATTAGTGTATCTGCTTTATACCGTTTTAATAGTGGTCATCCCTATACCCGAATGAGTTATCCTACGGGATTGAGTACTCACACCGCCGGTATAACGTTTGGGTTATTTGGATATCCGGTCGATTTTCAGGAGGACGTCAACGCCTCACGGACCCCCTGGAATACTCAACTGGATTTGCGGTTGGATAAAACATTTCATCTTTCCCGGGGCGTGGCGGTTACGGTTTACACCCGCATCTTGAATGCATTAAATACCCGCAATGTTATAAATGTTTATCCGGCTACCGGTAGTGACCGGGATGATGGGGTGATAAACCGGACAGAATACAAGAACTGGCTTAATGAATATGGTCCGCAATTCGACGCTTTGTACCGGGC
>WGBF01000160.1 GCA_015494485.1 bacterium
CGCCTGGGGGAACCGGAGCAGGCGCTTGAGGATTACAACGCCATTTTAAAGGATGAGGAACTCCGCCTATATGCCGATGAAGCCATGTACCGCATGGCGCGACTGCTGGCATTCACCCTCAACAAACCGCAGGACGCGTTTCAGTTGCTGGACAAACTGCTGGCGGAATTTCCACACAGTGCGTTTCAGGATGAAGCGCGCGATTTAATGCAACAACTGCGAACTCAAAACCCGGATCTGATGCCATGAAAACCTATGTGTACCTTGCGCTGGCCCTGCTTACGCTCTGGCTACCTGCCCGGAGCCAGTATGTGTTAATCCCCATGGATTTTAGCCAAACGGACCACTTAAAAGCATACGGCATTGCCTACTGGAGTCTGGAAAAGGGTGTAAACGTGGAGTGGCTGCTGAATTACCGGGGTGGGTCGTTTCTGATACGCCAGTTTCCAGGACTGGAACAGGAGTGCCGCATTCGGGGGGTGGCGTTTGAAACCATTGATGCGGCCAAGGTGAATGAGATTTATGCCACCATCGAAAATGAGAACATGGAGCGCATTCTGCTGGAAAAAGCACCCAAAATTGCCGTGTACACACCCCCCAACAAGCAACCCTGGGACGATGCCGTTACGTTGGTGCTGACTTACGCCGATGTCCCCTACGACAAAATTTACGATGAGGAGGTTCTGGCCGGCAAACTGCAGGAATACGACTGGCTGCACCTGCATCATGAAGATTTTACCGGGCAGTACGGCAAATTTTACGCCGTGTACCGCAATGCCCCCTGGTACATTGAAGAGGTGCGTACCAACGAAGCCCTGGCCCACAAGTTGGGATTCAAAAGCGTTTCCGATTTGAAAAAGGCAGTGGCCTGGAAAATCCGCGAATATGTAAAAAATGGGGGCTTTTTGTTTGCCATGTGTTCGGCCACCGATGCACTGGACATTGCCCTGGCGGCCCAGGGGGTGGACATTGTGGATGTCCCGTTTGACGGCACACCACCGGACCCCCATTACCAGCAGAAACTGGACTTCAGTAAAACGCTGGCGTTTCAAAACTTCAAGTTGTACACAGACCCCAATTTGTACGAATATTCTGACATCGACATTCCCCCCAGCTTTGCCCCCCGCGTGCGGGACCCGGAAAGTGATTTCTTCCAGCTATTTGAATTTTCCGCCAAATACGACCCGGTTCCCACCATGCTTACCCAGAACCACGTTTCGGTAATTAAAGGCTTTATGGGGCAAACCACCATGTTCAATCGCCAGAAGTTAAAACCGTCCATTGTGGTGCTGGGTGAAGTCCCCGGAACGGATGAAGTGAAATACATTCACGGCAATCTGGGAAAAGGAACCTTCACGTTCTACGGAGGGCACGACCCGGAAGATTACACCCATGCGGTTGGGGATCCGCCCACGCAGCTGGAACTGCACAAAAATTCGCCGGGGTATCGGCTTATTCTCAACAACATTCTCTTTCCGGCAGCGAAAAAGAAAAAACTGAAAACGTGAGGAGGCGCCAATGATTTACAAGATTTCCGTCCGAACCCATCAGCGCACCGAATTCATTGAAATTTCTCATCAAATCCAGCAGGTGGTTACTGAATCCGGCATTAAGAACGGGGTGGCGTACATCTGGGTGCCGCACACCACCGCCGGCATTACCATTAATGAACACGCCGACCCCGATGTTGCCCGTGACATTTTAAAGGAACTGAACAAGGTAATCCCGTTTGAAGACAATTACGCCCACCTGGAAGGAAACTCCGCCGCCCATATTAAATCCAGCCTGGTGGGGTGCCAGACCAACGTATTGGTGGAAGACGGCCGTCTGGCCCTGGGGACCTGGCAGGGTATTTTCTTCTGCGAATTCGATGGCCCCCGGCACCGCAATGTCTGGGTTAAAATTCTGGCGGAATAAACCCGCTACTGACAGCACTCCATTATCGCAACACCTGCACGGCCGCCGGAAGCACGGTGACTTCCAGCGGCAATGTGCCAATCAATTCCCCGTCGGCATCGATGTATACGGTTTCGGGGGAATCTGCCCTCAGTGCGGTGAGCGGGTGGTGGGTAATTCGGGGGTGCTCCAGGTGGGTTCCCCGGCGCAGGCGGCCCAGATTGCGAATGGCTTCCCAGCGGGAAATGTCCCCGATAATTACGCCGTCCAAGCGGCCATCATCCACTGCTGCCATGGGAGCAGGGAACAAACCACCCCCAAAATAGCGGGCATTGGCCACAATAAAATTGTTGATGCGGGCGATCGTTTCTGCTCCGCCATCAATGGCATAGCGCACGGTTTTATTTGTGTAGGTTAAAAGATTGACCAGGATACCCGCCAGAAATGTTACTGTGCCACCCAGTGTTTTACTGTGGGAATTCACCCACTGAACAACGGATCCACCCAGACCAAAATC
>WGBF01000161.1 GCA_015494485.1 bacterium
ACGGTTTGAATGGCCAGTTCGGTGGAAACATCCCGGGAAAGCCCCACTTTAACCCCGCCATCAATCAGCGCTTCGATGACCATGTAAATGTACGCCGGGCCGCTACCGGATAGCCCGGTGACGGCGTCCATTTGCGATTCCCGTACCACCACAACCTTTCCCACTGCTGCAAAAATCTGTTTGGCCAGCTCCAGGTGATGGGATTCTACCATTTGCCCGGCGGCAATTGCCGTTGCACCGGCATCGACCACCACGGGAATGTTCGGCATGGCACGAACAATGGGATTGGGACTACCCAGCATGTTTTGAATGGCTTTGGTGGTAATGCCTGCTAAAACCGAAATGATTAACTGTTCCGGACGAATAGCTGGAGAAATTTCCAGTAAAATTTCTTTAACGTTTTGGGGTTTCACGCATAGCAGTACAATATCTGCCTGTGATACGGCCTGCCGGTTGTCTGTGGTAGTAATAACGTTGTAAACAGACGAAATCTTTTCCAGCGTGGATTCCGTGCGGGCCGTGGCAATAATGTGCTCCGGTTTAAAAAGATGGGATTGAATTAATCCGCCCAGAAGGGCCATTCCGATGCGGCCGGTACCAATAATGGCAATTTTCTGTTCCATTGCAAACCCTGCAGTTTTTAAGCGCTGAATTTACAACATTTTTCGGGAAATCAAAGCCGGGGGATGAAAAAATGTATTTTAGGATGAAATCCGTTGAAAAGCTGAAAATTATTGAGGATTCATGTAAAAGAAATCAAATTTGTATCCTTTGCTTTCCAGATAATCGCGCTTTTTTTCCAGCAGTTCCTGGATTTTTTCAATGGCAATCACAAAGGTAACGCCGTAATTGATGCGATTTTCTTCTTTCACAACAGGGGGGCCGTCGTATTCGCCGCCAACTTTAAACCCCCTTTGCAATAATCCTTCCACCGGTGCCAGGTAAGTAATCCGGTCGGCCGATACCGCATTTACCATGCCCACCAGTTCAAAATGAGGCGGACCATCGCGAAGTGCCAGGGCAATGCCCCCGCTAAATCCTTTGTTAAAGGGGGCATCCACTAAAAAGCCGTAATTTTTATCCCGATTGGGACTGCTGACAATGCCGGAGGTAACCATCTTAAAGCCTTTGGGAAATCCGATCAAGTACAACACCACACCCCAGTCCAGTTCGCTGGCACGCCCCAGCGGAAAATTAAACACCGGTATGGGGCGCAAGGGCTCCCGGGGTAATTCCTGCCCCAGAATGGCAATGTCCAATTGAGGGTCTGCCGCCAGAACTTCCAGCTTGTTGGCGTACAACAAATCCGGAATATAATTCTCCTGCCGTTGTTTGATGGCAATGCTTTGCAAGTAGGGAAGGCTAAAGCCGTTTTCGTCGGTGTAGTAGGTGTAAATGGTGTCCGGAAAATTGATGACATGATTGCAGGTCAGCAACGCCAGATGCCGTTTCTGGGAATAAATAACCGTGGCTGTTCCGGAAGCGGTTTTGTTAAAAAAGCGTTCGTAGCTGGCAATGCGTTTTAGTTCCTGTACAGTAACCGTTTTGCGGGTAAATCGGCGGGAAAGGGGAATTTCGTATCCCCGGTAATACGCCACGCTGTTCAGAAAGTGAACCGTAGGAAGTATCTGGTTTAAAGCCGGTGCAACCGGGGTTGTGGGGTATTCGCTATCGTATTTCCCATCATGAATATTGGTAATCGTCCGGGGAGACGTTAACCAGGCGCAACTGCCAAAGAGGATGAGAATCGTTACAGCACTTAAAACGTATCCCCATTGACGAAGCGATTTCATGCAGGTGACCTTTTTCTTTTAATTTAATGAAATTCTGCAACAGATGAAACGCCCGGCGTGAAAGAGTGGTAGCAATCGAAAATTCCCCGGAACTTTGGTGTTTTGGGAAATAAAAAGAAAGTGAAGATTGCGTTTTATGTGGAAAAGTTTTAAATACTGACAACCATTAAAAAACAGGAGGGCTACCATGGCGAAATTAACATTTTTGGGCCACAGTGCCTGGTACATTGAGGGCAGCAATGTGCGGTTGGTTATCGACCCCTTCCTGACGGACAATCCGCAATCCAAATTTAAACCCGGCGATTTACAGGTTGATTACGTGTTGTTGACCCACGGTCACGGAGACCATCTGGGGGATGCTGTAGAAATTGCCAAGCAAAACAATGCGACCCTGGTGGCGCCGTATGAGCTGGCTCTGTACTGTCAGAACAAGGGAGTGGAAAATATTCATCCCATGCACATTGGCGGCGGGTACAACTTCCCCTTTGGTCGCGTGCAATTGACCATTGCCCATCACGGGTCCATGGCCCCGGATGGTACCTACACCGGTAACCCCTGCGGTTTTCTGGTAACCGTGGACGGCAAAACCATTTACCATGCCGGCGATACCGGGTTGTTTTACGATATGAAGTTGATCGGTGAACTCCACACCATTGATGCGGCATTGTTGCCCATTGGGGATAACTTTACCATGGGTATTGACGATGCCGTTAAGGCGGTGGAATTGCTCCAGCCGCGTCTGGCTATCCCCATGCACTACAAAACCTTTGACGTTATTGATGCCGATCCGGAAGAATTTGTGCGTAAAGTCAGTGAAAAAGGCCTGAAAGCGCAGGTGGTACCGCCCGGGGAGTCCATTGAAATCTGAGTAAACATTCTCACCATTTTTACATGCTGTTACTCCGCAATGGGGTAACAGCATTTTTTATTTCATTTTTAATTTGCGTGCCGTATTTTCCCTGCCAAAACAGTACGGAGTGTGTTTGTGAAACGATCCAGACCGGCGATTCCCCCTTCGGTGATACGGAAATTGCGGGAAATTTCCGAACAAATTACGGATGCTTTCTGGAATGATCTTCATTCGGAATATGCGCATCTGGCGGAATGGACGCTCCAGTATTTTCAAACGGAATTTGACGTTGCCCGAACACCCCACCAGCTTCAACCCAAAACCCACACCATGCTTTTAAATCTGGAGGTGTTGTGTTCCCTGATTTCCCAACGTTCGAGTCCGGTGTCTCACCGACTGGAAGCCCTTCGTCATGGCGTAGCAGATAGCGGGCTGAAGATTTCTGCTCAAACTGTGTTGTTGGAGTACAGCCCCACTGTTCGGCTGACGTTTTCCGCTGCTGTTATGCTGGAACGGCCGGTTATTATTACTCCTTTTATCACCGCTCCCTGGGATGAGGATTTTTATGTTAATCTGGGCCGCCTGGGGGCGTATCTGGTAAAAAAGCGTAAGCCGCCAAAACGGATCCGTGAACAATTTAACGACGCCATTCGAAACAATATTAGACAGCAGGCACCGGCAACCCGGAAGCGCTCTTCAGATCCCAAGCTGAAACAGTTGTTTGATAGAATGAACGAAAACTTATTCGGTAACAAGCTTCCGGAAGTTACGGTTCGATGGGGTCGGTTCAATAAACGAAAACTGGGCCATTGGGATGCCTTCCGCAATGAAATAGTCATCAACCCGTTATTGAACAAGCCGGAAGTACCGCCTTATGTTCTGCACTTTATTCTTTTCCATGAAATGCTCCATATTGCCCTTCCCCCTTACCGCCAGAATGGGCGCCTGTTGCGGCACCATAAGGAATTTAAAGCGGCGGAAAAGCAGTTTCCGTATTATTTTCAGAGCAAAACCTGGATCGAGGAAGAATGGCCCAAACATTACCGCCGCTATCGGAAATAACGGTGGAAAAGGGATTAAATTTCCGTTTGTCCCGTTAAGAAAAGCCCTTATTTTTAAGTTGGCATGAAACGCTAAGGAAATTTAGTGGCAGCAGGAGGAAAACAGCGCCGGA
>WGBF01000162.1 GCA_015494485.1 bacterium
CGCTTTCCACTAAAATGGCCGGTGGGCCCTTTGGCGGGAATGAGGATTTCTTCAAAACCATTTTAAATGTAAAGTGGTTTTCACCCCTTAAATTTGGATTTGTGTTGTATGTAAATACCCAGCTGGGGAGCATTAGTGGCCTGAAGCGGGGTTACTATGTGAGTCCCGGAGAATTGTTTTATATGGGTGGTTCGGGCTTAAGTCTGTCGGAAAGTTTGCGTGGATACGATGATTACACCGTTGGGCCCATCACCGCGCGGGGCAACCCCCTGGGTGGTAAAGCACTGGCAAAATTCACCACGGAAATTCGGTTTCTGGTCTCCCCCAATCCCACCGTGTATGCTCTGGCATTTATGGAAGGGGGGAACGTGTGGGAATCCTTCGGGCAGGCTAACCTGCTGGATTTAAAACGCTCTGTGGGTATTGGATTCCGCTTTTTTATGCCCATGGTGGGAATGATTGGGGTGGATTTTGGGTACGGGTTTGACCACCTGGACCCGTATCAAATCAATCGCAAAGGCCAATGGAAAGTTCACTTTAAATTTGGAAGACCGTAAATTTAACTAAATTGAGGAGGTAATAGTGAAAGCAAGTAAATTCGTCGTCATTCTGGCAGCCGCCGTCTTTTTTCTGATGGGTGCAGAATCCAGCTATGCCCAGATGAAAATTCGCTACGTGAATTCCCAGCGAATTTTAGCCGAGTATCCGGAAGCCCAGGAAGTGCAGCGCAAACTGGATGAGTTACGCGCATCCTATGAAAAAGAATACAACCAGATGCTGCAGCAGTATGACCAGCTGGCCAAGGAACTCCAGAGCCAGAGCCTGCTGCTGAGCCCGGAAAAGAAAGCCGAAAAGGAAAAACAGCTGCAGGAACTGGGCATGCGCATTGAACAATATCGGATTCAGAAATTGGGCCCGGAAGGCGAATACTTTCAGCAAAATCAAAAATTAACCCAACCGTTGTTTGATAAGATTAACCGCGTCATTCAACAAATTTCCCAGGATGAAGGGTACGATTTTGTGCTGGATGTGGTACAGGGGGTTGTATTGTATGCCAAGCCGGAATACGACATTACCGACCGCATTCTGGAAGAATTGAAAAAAGGAAAATAAGTCGTTTTTCATAAAAGCCTGGTGAGTATTCACCGGGCTTTTGTGTGCCTCCCGGTAAGGCCACGCCAACCGATGGAAAACTCCGGAGGGTGAATGCCCCGATATACATTACACGAAATTGCACGGCACATCAACGGCGTCATCGAAGGGGACGGTGATCTGGAAATTCACGGTCCGGCCGAAATTGCTTCTGCCGGGCGGGGGCAGATTACCTTTTTGGCCAACCCCCGATATCAGCATTATCTGGAAACCACACAGGCATCTGCTATTATCGTGGATCGTACAACGCCGGTACCCGAGCATCTGGCGGCTGTGCGGGTGGAGGATCCGTACGTGGCGTTTTTACAGGTGGTGCGCTTGTTTTTCCCGCCCCGGGAGTTTCTGGAGCCGGGGGTTCATCCCACTGCGGTGGTGGATACCAGTGCCCGGTTGGGGGACGATGTGCGCATCGGGGCAAATGCAGTAATCGGAAAGGGCGTGTCCATTGGGGATGGCAGCCGGATTTTTCCCGGTGTGGTAATCATGGAGAACGTAAAAATCGGCAAGAATTGTGTGCTATACCCCGGCGTTGTGATTCGGGAAGATTGTGAAATCGGGGATCATGTTATTTTACACAGCGGGGTGGTCATTGGTAGCGATGGCTTTGGATTTGCCTTTCAGCAGGGGAAATACGAAAAAATTCCCCAGGTGGGGCGGGTGGTCATTGAGTCCAATGTGGAAATTGGCGCCAACACGGCTATTGACCGCGCCACACTGGGCGAAACCCGCATCGGGGAAGGAACCAAAATTGACAACCTGGTTCAAATTGGCCACAATGTTTGGATTGGAAAACATTGTGTGATGTCCGGGCAGGTGGGCATTGCCGGCAGTACCCATATCGGGGATTACTGCGTATTTGGCGGTCAGGTCGGGGTAAACGGCCATATTCGAATTGGCAACAAGGTAACCGTAGCGGCAAAAGCGGGGGTTACCAAAGATATTGAGGACGGCCAGACGGTATTCGGATTTCCGGCACGTCCCATTCAAAAAATGCGGCGAATTGAAGCCACGATTAGCCAGCTTCCGGAACTGGTTAAGCGCATTCGCCAACTGGAAGCACAGGTGGCAACACTGCTTGAGAAAGAAGGGGGATTGAATCAAACCAACGGAGAAAAGCATGGTTAAGAATCAGCGTACCATACAGAAATCGGTATCCTACACCGGAGTTGGGCTGCACACCGGGGAAAAAGCGACCCTCACCTTTCATCCGGCACCGGAAAACCACGGCATCGTATTTGTGCGTTCCGATGTGGAAGGCAAGCCGCAAATTCCGGCGCTGGTGGATTTTGTACTACGGGATGATTCCATCGACAGCCTGCGGGGCACCAATATCCACAAAGATGGCGTTACGGTGTACACGGTAGAACACGTGATGGCGGCACTGGCAGGTATGCAAATCGACAATGTGATTGTGGAACTGACCGCACCGGAACCGCCGGTTGGGGATGGAAGTGCCATGCCCTACGTGAATATGATTCTGGAAGCGGGAATTGTGGAACAGCAGGAACCCAAAAATTACGTGGTGATTGAGGAAACGCTTACCTACCACGATGAGCAAAAGGGAATTGACATTGTGGCGCTTCCGCTGGATGATTTTCGCATTACGGTGATGATTGATTACAAAAATCCGGCGCTGGGAAGCCAGCACTCCGGGTTGTTTTCCCTGGAAAAGGAATTTATTACGGAATTTGCCCCGGCCCGCACGTTCTGCTTTTTACACGAGGTGGAAATGCTCATCAATCAGGGACTGATTAAAGGGGGAAGTCTGGACAATGCGGTGGTGATTTGCGATAAGCCCCTTTCCGAAGTCAACGAAGACCTGATTCGGAACTCTCTGAAGATTAACAGCGAGGTGTTTGTCGGGGAAAACGGAATTTTAAACAACCGTAGTTTGCGGTTTAAAAATGAACCGGCCCGGCACAAACTACTGGATTTGCTGGGTGACCTGTATCTGGTCGGCGCACCCATTAAAGGGCAAATTTTAGCCGCCCGGCCGGGGCACAAAGCCAACATCGAATTTGCCCGTCAACTGCGGCAATATTTTAAAAAACAACAGCTGACCCGGAAGTACCAGGATGTTTCCCGCAAGGGTGTGGTGTTTGACTTCCAGGCCATCCAGAAAATTCTGCCCCATCGGTACCCGTTTTTACTGGTGGACAAAATTGTTGAGTTCGAAGCAGGCAAGCGGATTGTGGGAATTAAAAATGTCACCGGAAACGAAGAGTTCTTTCAAGGGCATTTCCCTGGCTATCCCATCATGCCCGGCGTGTTGATTATTGAAGCCATGGCGCAGACCGGTGGAATTATGCTGTTGAATGAAGAAGCCAATCCGGAAGAAAAGCTGGTATTCTTCATGGGCATGGATAAGGTAAAATTTCGCAAACCGGTGTTGCCGGGGGCACAGCTGGTTTTTGAACTGGAAATGCTGAAGCGGCGATCCACCAGTTGCAAAATGTACGGAAAAGCCTATGTGGATGGCCAGGTGGTGGCAGAAGCTGAAATGATGGCTGCAATTATTGACAAAAACAATCAAAAAAAGTAAGGACAAACCGGTGGTAGAGATTCATCCGACAGCAGTCGTGTCCGATAAAGCCGAACTGGGAACCCATGTGATGGTGGGCCCATACGCGGTGATTGAAGATGATGTAATTATTGGCGATGGGTGCCAGATTGGGCCCCATGTGTACGTTCACTCCGGTACCCGCCTGGGGCAGCGCGTTCGGGTGGAAAAGGGCGCTGTATTGGGTACCGACCCGCAGGATTTAAAATACGGCGGGGAGAAGACTTATCTGGAAATTGGCGACGATACCACCATCCGGGAATTTGCCACTCTGAACCGCGGCACGGATTTTCATTACAAAACGGTGGTGGGGAAAAATTGTTTTTTAATGGCATACGTGCATGTGGCCCACGATTGCATCATTGGGGACAATGTGGTGATTGCCAATTCGGTGCAAATGGCGGGTCATGTGGAAATTGACGATTTTGCCGGAATTGGTGGCCTAACGGCAATTCACCAGTTTGTGCGGATCGGCAAACATTGCTTTGTGGGTGGCGGATTGCGGGTCACCAAGGACGTTCCGCCGTATGTGCTGGCCATGGGCGACCCCATTCGCTATGGAGGTACCAATTTTGTGGGCTTAAAGCGGCGGGGGTTTTCTTCCGAAACCCTTCGGTTAATTAAACGGGCTTATCGCACGGTGTACCAGAGCAATCTGAAACTCCGGGATGCCATTCAAACATTAAAAAACGAATTTCCGGAGCAGGAAGAAATTCACGAAATTGTGTCCTTTCTGGAAAAAAGCGAACGCGGGATTATTCCGTTAAAATAAATAGCAAATGAAACCTGCCGCGTTTAAAACGTGTTAATGAGACTGATATCGCAGGGAACAGGTCAAGCGTTCCCCGGTATGTTACATCAACAAAAGCAATAAAATACGGGAATCTTTATGATATATTTACTTTCGGTAATTTTTGTTTTTAGCGTTCTGGTGTTTTTCCATGAACTGGGCCATTTCCTGGCTGCCAAGCTGTTCGGTGTTCGGGTGGAACGGTTTTCCATTGGGTATCCCCCCCGATTGTTTGGCGTAAAAATTGGCGAAACGGATTACTGCATTTCTGCCATTCCATTTGGCGGATATGTAAAACTGGCCGGAATGGTAGATGAAAGCCTGGACACGGAAATTAAAGGCGAACCGTGGGAATTTAATTCCAAGCCCGCCTGGCAGAAGGCCATTATTATTTCCGCCGGGGTAATAATGAACGTTATCCTGGCCATCGTTATTCTGGTGGGTATTCTGTACGTCAAAGGGGAACCGGTCATTCCCATTACCACGGTAGGGTACGTTCAGGATGGCAGCGTTGCCCAAAAAGCGGGGCTTCAGCGGTTCGATAAAATTGTGGCCATTAACAACCAGCCGGTAAAAACCTGGAACGAAATTCAACAACTGTACATTGCCAATCTGGGCAAGGAAATTACCTTTACGGTTGAACGCGATAGCCAGTTGTTAAAACTGGTGCTTTCCAGGGACAACCTGGGCGAAGAGGGGTCAGAAAATCTGGGCATTGCCCCGATGATTCCCGCCATTGTGGGGGATGTAGTACCCGGTTACCCGGCAGAAAAAGCCGGTTTGCAAAAGGGCGATAAAATTGTGGCCATTAACGGCCAGCCTATCCGGGATTGGATGGACATGACCGACATCGTCAGCAAAAGTGCCGGCAAGCCCATGCAATTTCAAATTGAACGAAATGGGTCTTTGCTGACGGTAGAAGTAACCCCGAAAGCAGTGAACGAAGTGGGCCCGGATGGTGAAAGTAAAATTGTGGGTAAAATTGGCATTTCCGCCATTGCGTTTGTGGAACGCCGACCCCTGTCGTTTGGTCAGGCACTCACCAAAGGGTGGGAGCAGGCCAAGTTTACCAGCGCCATGATGGTTAAAACCCTGTATTGGCTGGTCACCGGAAAAAAATCCGCCAAGGAAGTTATTGGCGGGCCAATCATGATTGGCAAAATGGCCGGGGATTTTGCCAAGACCGGTTTTGTGAATCTGCTGGAATTGCTGGCTTATTTAAGTTTAATGCTGGCCATTATTAACATCCTGCCCCTGCCGGTTCTGGATGGTGGTCATCTGGTTATGATTATTATTGAAGGAATCACAGGAAAACCCATTCCCACCAAAGTAAAAGTGGCCATTCAACAGGTGGGCATGGCGCTGATGTTAATGCTGATTCTGTTCGTTATTTACAACGATATTTCACGCATCTTCTTTTAAAGGAATCGGCAAACGTTTTTCCCGGATGTTACGATAATTCCTGATTAAAAAGGCTCCGGATGTAATGTTGCAGCAAAAATTAGCGCAATTAAAACAGATTCTGGCATCGTTCCCCGATGTGGTCATTGCCTACAGCGGTGGGGTGGACTCCACCTTTTTGCTCAAAGTTGCCACCGATGTATTGGGCGAAAAGGCAGTGGGCGTCATTGGGGTGTCGCCTTCTCTGGCGCAGGCGGAATTACAAGAAGCGCTGCGGATTGCCCGGGAATTTAACTGGACGGTGGTCACCATTCCCACCCATGAAATGGAAGACCCTAATTATGTTCAAAATCCGCAAAACCGGTGTTACTTCTGTAAAAAAGAGCTGTTTAGCGAATTGTTTGATTTTGCCCGCAGCCGGGGCTTTCATGTGATTGCTGACGGCACCAATGTGGATGACCTGGGCGATACCCGTCCCGGGTTAAAAGCCGCTGCGGAATTTGATGTGCGCAGTCCCCTAAAGGAAGCAGGATTGCACAAGCAGGAAATCCGGGAACTTTCCCGGTTAATGGGCTTGCCCACCTGGAATAAGCCGGAAATGGCCTGTCTGTCCTCCC
>WGBF01000163.1 GCA_015494485.1 bacterium
AACAGTACCTTCACAAGCAGGCAATTAAATTCGTGCAGAAAAAGGCCGACAAAGTGCAGCCCCTGTACCAGCAGGCCGGAAAAAATCTGGGAGGTGACGCCCTGGCCGCCGCATTTGCCGAAGACATGCAATCCATTCTGCGTCCGACAACAGACGTAAACACTGCCGCCGCAGCCACAATGGTGTTCGAAGCTATTATTGAAAATGTGGATATTAAAACCAGCGTGCTGAAGCAACTGGGCAAAGCCTGCTCCCCCGATACCTTTTTCTTTAGCAACACCTCATCCATCCCCATTCATATTTTAAACGAAAAGGCCGAACTGGGCGGGCGTATTATCGGTTTTCATTTTTACAATCCGCCGGCGGTGCAAAAACTGGTGGAAATTATTGTTCCGGACGGCGTAAACCCGGATTTGCCCCCTCTGGCAGAGGCTCTGGGCAAACGGCTGGGGAAAATTTTAATCCCCTCCAATGATGTGGCGGGCTTTATTGGCAATGGCCATTTTATGCGCGATGGCCTGCACGGGATTGCCGAAGCCCAGCGGCTTCAGGAAACCTATTCGTTTGTCCAATCCATTTACATGATGAACCGCGTCAGCCAGGATTTCCTCATTCGGCCTATGGGGATCTTTCAGTTAATTGATTATGTGGGATTGGATGTCTTTCAGGCCATTTTGAACATCATGAATCCCCATTTCCCGGCTGAAAATTTGCACAGCGATTTGATTGATGAATTGGTAAAGCGGGGCGTAAAGGGTGGTCAGTATTCGGATGGTTCCCAGAAAGACGGTTTCCTGAAATACGAAGGTGGTAAAATTGTGGGCGTGTATGATCTGAATGCGGGCGAGTATGTGGGCCTGGAAAGTGGAGACTGGAAACAGCAGGCAGACGCCGCCCTGGGGCCCTTACCGGAAGGGCATCTCCCCTGGAAAGCGATGTTAAAAGAAGAGAATCGGGAAGAAAAATTGAAAACCTATTTTACCAATTTGCGCCAGATGGATACGTTGGGCGCCGATTTAGCCCGGCGGTACCTGAAACGGTCAAAAGAAATTGGCTTGCAGTTGGTTGAACAGGGAGTTGCAAATAAGGCAGAGGACGTCAACGGTGTGCTGATGTACGGATTTTACCATCTGTACGGCCCAATTAACGATTACATTGACTGATTTGTGTGAAACAAACTCCTTTCGGGACGGCCGGTGGTTTTATGCCGCCGGCCGTTTTTTGTGGTTACTCCGAAGCGGGGCATTCCTCATTTTTTGGTAAGGCCTTCAAATGGACGTAGCGGACAAAATCGGTTTGTAGTATCCAAAGAAAAACAATCGTTGTTATTCGTCCTGGTGTGCCGGATAAACTTTGGGGATACAGGCCGGGCAAATGCCATGGGAGACGGTAATGTTGGCGTGTTCCTGAAGATAGCGGGACACATCCAGCCATTTTTCCTGGGGGGTGTAAATGCTGTTGCAATAGGAACACATGTGAATGAATCCACCCAGGGTTTGAATATCCTGTACGGCTTGTGACAATCGTTGGGCGTAATTTTTCAATTCCTGTTGGTAGTTCATGATGCGTTCCGCTACCCGCAACCGAATCCGTAATTCGTTTTCCGAAACAGGCTTAATCAGGAAATCATCGGCCCCTTTTTCCATGGCGGCGTGGTAATCATTGGTGGAAGAGCGGGCGGTCAACAAAATAGTGTAAATGTAATCCAGATGGCGGTCTTTGCGGATTTGTTCGATGAAGTCCACACCGCTTTTGCCGGGTAAAATCCAGTCTGTTATCACAATGTGGAAGGGTGTTTGGTACAGAAGCTCCAGGGCCATTTCTGCGGTATCCGCGACGCGGTTGGGGTAGCCCCATCGGGTAAGAAGGTTTTGTAAATACAGCTGAGAGGGGCGATCGTCTTCCACGATTAAAATTTGTGCTGTTGCCGATGAATCCATTCCAAATTCTCCCATTCGTAGCCGCAAAATAAAAAAGTAATAAAATTGCACTGTGCGCCAACGCAATTTGGGCCATTTTTTTCAGTGAGGGCTAACTGTTTGAAAAAATAAAAATTATAAAGTTTTAGGGAAAATTTTCGATAAATAGGCATACACTGAACGCGGGGAGGTCATTTTGGGGGTATTGTGAATGGATTATGATGTGGATAAAATTGTCGGAAGGATCCAGAAATTACCAACCATTAGCACCGTTGCTTTCGAAATCATTCAGATGTGTTCGAATCCTTCCACCACCGTTAAACAATTGAAAAGTGTGATTGCAACGGATCAGAGCCTGACGGCCCAAATTTTACGGATTGCCAATTCCAGCTATTACAATTACCCCCGTACGATTCATTCCATTGAGCGGGCCATTATTATTCTGGGCTTTCGGATGGTGCAGGACATTGCAATTTCCATTGCCGTGTACAGTTTTTATCGGGGAATTCGAAATACCAATGGATTTGATGTAAAAGATCTGTGGCGCCATGTGCTAAGCACGGCCCTGATTGCCAAAATGCTGGGCTTTGAGTACGACCCCGAATTGCAATCCATGTTGTATGTTGGCGGGTTGCTGCACGACATTGGCAAACTGGTGGAAAACGTGGCACTCCAGGAAGATTTTTCATTTATATTTGAAAAAAGTCGCCAGGAAGGTGTGCGGCTGGATGTGATTGAAGATCGGTTTTTTAATTTTACCCATGCGGACATCGGGGGAAAATTACTGGAACGGTGGAAGTTACCCTCCCAGATTGTTGATATGGTTCGTTATCATCACAACCCGGTGCCGGAGAGCATATCGGGAGAACGCATTCATTACATCCGGATTGTGTATCTGGCCAATATTCTGGCCCACTTCATTAATAAAAAATGGAAAAGCATCCACGCGGTGTTGCAATACGATATTCACTTCAAAGATGTGTTTCGGTTTAGCGAACAGGAATTTATGGATTTAGTGGAACGAAGCAAGGAAGTCCTTCAGGATAACCAGATGTACTTTGAAATTTTGCAGGTTTAGGGGTGTTCTTTTCATGCAGAAGCGAGATAATATTCTTTCCTATTTTGAAAATATTTTGAAATCCATCCGTACGATGGAGAAAAATGCCCGGATTTTTTCCGAGCTGAGCACCATCGTGGATGAATTAAAGGAACTGGAACGCTACGTTAAAACCATTTTTCAAACCGTTGACCATTATTACCAGAGTTATCTGGACCATGTAACTCTTCTCTCCGATCTGGTCGATTTTCAGCAAAAAATTGCGCATTTTTTAACTCCCGCCGAAGCGCTGGATAATCTGGTAGAATTTCTGCGCGTGCACATTCCGGTAGATGAGGGTTTTCTTTATCTCCGGTACGGTGAAGAAGAAGGGGAAGAGATTATCCCACTATTTGAGGAAAGCAAGGATGTGGTGCATGAATTTTTAACCGAACAAAATTATCGGCAACTCCAGCATTTTTTAATGGAACGCGACCTGGCCATTGTGTTGAACAATCTGGAAGAACACACTTCCTTTCAACCCGGATGGGATACGTTGAAAGCCCGGTCCGCAATTTTAATCCCGTTGCGTATCCGGGGCCGTTTCCAGGGAGTTGGGGTGCTCATTCGCAGGGATAATGTGTTTGATCTGACGCATTTATCGTTTGTCAATCTTCTGATGGGGATAATTAACCTGTTAATGTTCCAGCATTATTATTTTTATTATCTGCGTCGGCGGTTGTTTAAGGAGCTGAAATACCGCAAAATCCTGGAAGAAATTGAATATGCGGAGTATCTGGAAAAAGGGCCGCTGTTGTTTTTTATTCTGGATACCCGAGGCACCATTTTGCAAACCAATAAGTCTGTAATTCGCAAGCTTCGCCTGGATGAAAACCAGATTGTGGGAACGCGTATTTTTTCGCTGTTGCCGGAAGACAATCGTACCTCCTTTCAAAATTTAATTAATAAACTGCGCGCCGGAGATATTGCCTTCTTTAAATCGCCGATTTACGTGGATGAATCGGACGAGTTTATACTGGAATTTTATATTTCCCGCACCCAATTGAGTGACGATGTGGACTTTCTGGTCATTCTGGCCGTCGATGCCACCACCGAATATCATCGGGAACAACTGGAGCGTCGAAACGCCATTTTGAATGAGCTTTCGGACTTTTCGGAAAAAATTTATGGGCAGGTGCAAAACACTCTGAATATTGCAGTGCCCCATCTCAGTGTACTCAATCAAAAAATTGCAGATGACAACCCCTTAAAGAAGAACATTTTGTTTATTGAAGAAAGCCTGTCGGATTTGTCCACCATGATGCAGCACTTTCTAAATTATGGCCTTCAGGAAGTGGAAAGTCCCGTTCAAACGAATTTGAATGACATTATTAAGGAATTCGTGTCGGAATTTAGTGCAGACGTTCCCTCCCGAATTCAGTTGAAATATTCCCTGGCTCCGGG
>WGBF01000164.1 GCA_015494485.1 bacterium
AAGATATTTTTGTGCAATTGATGAGAAAGAAATTTGGCGAGGAAGCTGAA
The DNA here is from genome assembly GCA_015494485.1 of bacterium. GTDB lineage: Bacteria > Calditrichota > Calditrichia > RBG-13-44-9 > J042 > WGBF01. The sequence continues at coordinate 51 of WGBF01000164.1, forward strand.
TTTGATGTGATCGTCAATGTTGACCGCGGTGACTTGGAAATTTACATCGAAAAAGAGGTTGTGGAAGAAGTGAAAGATCCCGACCGGGAAATTTCTCTGGAAGATGCCCGGAAGACAGACCCGGATGTGGAAATTGGGGAAACCGTGGTGGAAATTTTTAACCCGGAAGATTTCGGGCGGCGTTTGATTAACATTGCCAAGCAATCGTTGATGCAACGCATTCGGGAGCATGAGCGGTTTAAAATTTACGAAGAGTACAAGTCCCGTGTGGGGGAAATTATCATTGGCGATGTGCATCAGGAAACGCGTGGGGGCTATTTTATTAATGTGGACAAAACCGAAATGTTTATGCCCCGCCGGGAAGCCATTCCTGGCGAACGCCTCCGTCGGGGGGACAGCGTACGCGCACTGATTAAGGAAGTGGTAAAGCCGGAAGAAATTCTGGAAGGCGAGGAAGAACGTCCGCGGCGCTCCCGGAATGCCCATCGGCCGGAGGTGATTGTATCCCGCGCCAATGAGCAGTTTCTTATTCGGTTGTTCGAAATCGAAGTGCCGGAAATTTTTGATGGACTGGTGGAAATTAAAGCGGTGGCGCGGAAACCCGGCGAACGCTCCAAAATTGCAGTGGAATCCGTGGACAAACGGATTGACCCGGTGGGTGCCTGCGTGGGGATGCGTGGCGTTCGTATTCAGTCCGTTGTTCGGGAACTGAATGGGGAAAAAATTGACGTGATCGCCTATTCGTCCGAGCCGGAAGTGTTTATCATGCGGGCGTTAACCCCGGCAAAACCCCTGCGGGTTATTGTGGAAAAAGACCAGAAGATGGCAGTAGCTATTATTCCGGATAAGGACATGGGAATTGCCCTGGGGCGCAACGAAGTGAATCGGGAATTGGCACAGGAGCTTACCGGGTACACCATTGAATTGATTAAAGAATCGGAATATTACGAAAAAACGTCCGAGCCGGAAAGCGAAATGTTGGTGGAAGAAATCCCCGGCCTGTCTCCCAAAATTGTGGAAAAATTGAAAGCGGAAGGCATTGAAACCGCCGAACAGCTGAAAGGTCTGGGTCTTCAGGGATTGATGGAGATTCCGGGGATTGGACAGAAAACGGCTCAGAAAATTCTGAACTTGTTGAATATCTAAATGCATAATCGGAATTCACAAACTATTGAATTAACAGAACGGCAGGTCAGTTTGATTGGATTTGCAATTAAAAGTCGCAGTGCAGAATTCGGGTTCGAAGCCGCGAAACGGGATGTTCTCAGCGGCAAGGCAGCATTTATTTTGTTGAGTGAGGAAATTGCTGGCGATTCGGCCAAAAAGATGCAGACGATTGCCCGTCGGCAGGGGGTACCGGTATATTTTATGAAGAACGATACCCAATGGCGGAAAAAACTGGGGATTGAACGGTACAAAATTATTACATTGCGCCGGGGCCCCCTGGCCAAAGGATTTTTTAAGAATGTAAAGTGAGGTAAGAATGGCAGTGACAGCAAAAAAACGAAAATTATTCCAGGTGGCCAAAGAGCTGAATTTGTCTTCCGGTACCATTACGGAATTTCTGCAAAAGAAAGGCCACGAGGTCCGGGGGCCCAATACGCCCATTTCCGATGAGGTGTATGAGGAAATTCTGCAACGGTTTGCCCATGAGAAGAAAATAGCCGAAAAATTACATAAGCGCCGCATGCAAAAGGCTCAGGAAGAGGCTAAGGCGCACGCCGAAAAAGCCACAGCAGAAGTGGAAACAACGGAAGCGAAAGAGGAAGAACCCGTGGCAGAAGCGGAACCTGCCCAGCCGGAGGTTCAACCGGCTGCGGAAGCAACCACCGAAGAAACCGCTGCACCTGCTGAAACACCGGAGACTGAAGAACAACCGGCAGTGGCCGAAGAGGAAGCGGAAGTCGAAACACCGGAACCCGTTGCCGAAGAACCGGAAGTTCCCGAAACACCGGTGGAAGCGGCACCGGAAGCGGAAGCTGTGGAAACTGCTGAAGCAGTGGAAACGGCAGTGGAACCGGAACCCGTGGAAGAAAAAACGGAAAAGAAACCCAAAGTTGGGGACATTATTGACCATCCGGGTGCGGAACGGTACAAGAAGGAGCTGGAGCGCCGGGAGCGCGAAAAGCGGGAACGGCAAAAAGAAGCGCTGAAACGAATTAAAAAGAGCGGCAAGAAATCGCTGGAAGAGAAAAAGAAAGGTGAAAAACCCGCCGCTGAAGCCGCCGAGGTAAAAGGAAAAGACAAAAAGAAAGAAAAGAAGAAACATAAGGAAACCCCGGAAGAGCGGGAAGCACGGCGCAAAAAAGCGTTTGAAATGATTCGCAAGGAAAGCCAGCGGCTGAAAAAAGAGCTCCGCGTAACGGATGAAGAAGAAGAGGTCCTGCCTAAAGAACCCAAGAAGAAACGGAGCAAAAAGAAAAAGGTCGTGGACCAGAAGGAAGTGGAAGAATCTCTGAAGAAAACGCTGGCGGAAATCCGCGATACCAGTACGGGTAAAAAGCGCCGTAAAAAAGTGAAGACCAAAACCGAAACCGGCGAAGAGATTGAAGAAAATGTAATTAAGGTCAGCGAATTTATTACCACTCAGGAACTGGCGGAAATCATGGATGTTCCGGCCACAGAAATCATTAAAAAATGTCTGGAACTGGGCTTAATTGTTACCATCAATCAGCGTCTGGATCTGGACACCATTAAGTTGCTGGCCGAAGAGTTTGGTTACAAGGTAGAAGAGGAAGAGGAATTCGCTTCCGAAATCATTGAAGAAATTGCGGAAGAGAAAGACAATCCCGAAGATTTGCAACCCCGCCCGCCGGTGGTTACTATCATGGGACACGTGGACCACGGGAAAACGTCGTTGCTGGACTACATCCGCAACACCAACGTGGTAGCCGGGGAAGCCGGTGGGATTACTCAGCATATTGGTGCCTACGAAGTGGAACTGGAAGATGGCCGGAAGATTACCTTCCTGGACACCCCCGGCCACGAAGCCTTTACCGCCATGCGCGCCCGTGGTGCGCAGGTAACGGACATTGTGGTGCTGGTGGTCGCTGCCGATGACCGGGTGATGCCCCAAACGGAAGAGGCCATTGACCATGCCAAGGCCGCCGGGGTGCCAATTGTAATCGCCATTAATAAAATTGACAAACCCAATGCAGACCCGCAGGCTATTCGCCAGCAACTGGCCGAACGCAATATTCTGGTGGAAGACTGGGGTGGGCCGTATCAGGTAGCCGAGGTGTCCGCCAAAACGGGCCAGGGCGTGGATGACCTGCTGGAAAAAATTCTGCTGGAAGCGGAAATGCTGGATTTGAAGGCCAATCCCAATAAAAAAGCCCGCGGCGTGGTATTGGAAGCCCGCCTGGACAAAGGGAAAGGCCCCATTGCTACGGTTCTGATTCAGGAAGGCACCTTGAAAGTCGGAGACATTTTTGTGGTTGGCCAGCATTGGGGACGCGTTCGTGCATTGCTGAACGAACGGAACCAGCGGGTGGAATCGGCAGGTCCCTCTACACCGGTGCAGGTGCTGGGTATCGATGGTGTCCCGGAAGCCGGCGACCGCTTTATTGTGCTGAACGATGAAAAGAAGGCCCGCGAAATTGCCCAGCGGCGCCAGCAAATCCATCGGGAACAGCTGTATCATCAGAAAAAAGGTCTTACGCTGGATGAATTTTCCCGCCGCATGAAAGAAGGCGAAGCGAAAGAGCTAAAAATTCTGGTTAAAGCGGACGTGGACGGTTCTGCCCAGGCATTGGCCGATGCCCTGACCCAGCTTTCCGTGGATGAAGTGAAAGTCGATGTCATCCGCCGGGCGGTGGGTCCCATTACCGAAACCGACGTGCTTTTTGCGTCAGCATCGGAATCCATTATCATTGGTTTTCACGTACGGCCAACCGCCAAAGCCAAAGAACTGGCAGAGCGGGAACATGTGGATATCCGCCTTTACCGCGTAATTTACGAAGCCATTGACGACGTGAAGAAAGCGCTGGAAGGGATGCTGGAACCGGTGGAACGGGAAGTGGTTTTGGGTACGGCGGAAGTGCGCCAGGTGTTCAAGATTTCCCGCGTCGGGACAGTGGCCGGATGTTATGTGCTGAATGGCAAAATCGTGCGCAATGCCCGGGTTCGGTTAATTCGTAACGATGTGGAAATTTACGAAGGACGGTTGTCCTCCCTGAAACGGTTCAAAGAAGATGTGCGGGAAGTGGCCGCCGGGTATGAGTGCGGTCTCACCATTGAGAACTACAACGACATCAAAGTGGGCGATATTATTGAGGCCTTTGAGATTGTGCAGGAAAGCAAAACCCTGGAACAGGCCAAATCGCAACAACAAAATAAGTAACATACAATGGTCATAGCCCTGTTAACGGTGGAGTTGTATATCCCCGGGGCCACATCGCTAAAGGAGAAGCGAATGGTTATCCGGGGATTAAAAGACCGCATCAGTCACAAGTACAACGTTTCCGTAGCGGAACTGGATTATCAGGACAAATGGCAGCGGGCCCAACTGGGGATTGTGCAAATTGGGAATGATTTCAAATATGTGGAAAAGAACATGCAGGCCATCTTTCGCCTGATTGACGGGAATGGTCTGGCGCAGGTGGTGGATCATCATCTGGAATTTATTTAAAACAGGAAGTGACCGGTGGAAACAATTCGTCAAAAGAAGATTGCGGACCAGATTAAGAAGCTGGTCAGTGTCATCATCGATCGGGAAATCAAGGATCCCGACAAGGGATTCATTACGGTTACCCATGTGAAAATGAGCGGTGATTTGCGCATTGCCTTTATTTACTTTACAGACCTGGGTGGAAAAGAAGCTGCTGAACGCTCATTGCAGGCGCTAAACCGCGCTAAAAATTTTATCCGCAATGCCATTGCACCCCACTTGAAGTTGCGCTTTATTCCGGAATTGCGTTTTTTTATTGACGATACGTTTGAATATGCCCAGCGCATTGAGGAACTGCTAAAGCAAATCAAAAAGGATGAAACTACTGACAGTGAATAAACCACCGATTCAGAGCGATACGGTACTTCCTGTCTGGAAACCTGCCGGATGGACCTCCTTTGATGTGGTAAACAAAATCCGTCGGGTAACCCGCATCCGTAAAGTGGGGCATGCCGGTACCCTGGACCCCTTTGCTACCGGCATTTTGTTAATTTGTTTGGGGCGGGCTACCAAGCAAGTCAACCAGTTGATGAATCTGGAAAAGGAGTACGAAGCGGTTATCGAGCTGGGCAAGGAGACCGACACCCTGGATCCGGAAGGCACGGTCGTGGCAGAGCAACCCGTTCCTCCGATTTCCGAAGAACGGGTTAAAGCAGTGCTCCAGCAGTTTGTAGGAGAAATTGAACAGGAAATCCCGGCGTTTTCAGCCGCAAAATTTCAGGGAAAACGGTTGTACAAAATGGCACGCAAGGGGCAGGAAACCCCTAAGCTGTTTAAAACGGTTCATATTTATTCCCTGGAACTTCTGGCGTTTAAACCGCCGGAACTCACCGTCCGTACGGTGTGCGGGCGGGGCACCTACGTACGGGCACTGGCGCGGGACATTGCGCGGGCGCTGGGAACCGTAGGCTATGTGAAGGAATTGGTGCGCACCCGGGTGGGGCCATATACCCGCCAAGACGCATACACCATAGAAGAAATTGTGGCGCAAGTACAAAAGGAGCCCTTGAAGGAATCATGAGGGTATTTAATCATTGGGAAGATATTCAGCCGCATGTGCCGACCAGCATTACAGTAGGGTCGTTTGATGGCATTCATCTGGGGCACCGGCAATTGATTGACCGTCTGCTGGCACTGGCCCGGGAGCACGACCTGGTAAGTACAGTGGTAACCTTTGAACCCCACCCCAAAAAGGTATTGGGAAAAGGGGATGTCCATTTACTGACGGATATTGAGGAAAAACTGGAGCTGTTGCAGCAATTGAACATTGACCAGACGCTGGTAATTCCGTTTACCAGGGAATTTGCCCGCATGGATTACCGCCATTTTGTGCGGGATATTCTGGTGGAGCGCCTGAACGTGCGGGAAATGGTCATTGGCCACGACCACCATTTCGGTCGGAACCGGGAGGGGACGTTTGAGTGCCTGGTGGAATTGGGTAAGAAATGGGGCTTTTCCGTGCATCAGGTGGGGCCTTTTCGCGTGGATGGCGAAGTGGTCAGCAGTTCCGCGATTCGCCGGCTAATTTTGGAAGGGGATGTGGAAAAGGCTGCCCGTTTTCTGGGGCGGTATTACAATTTGAAAGGCGTGGTGGAAAAAGGGGACGGGCGGGGCCGCCAGCTGGGATTCCCCACCGCCAATATTCGCTTTACCCAGCCGGATAAAATCTTGCCCCCACCGGGGGTGTATGCTGTGAATGTGCTGTTGCAGGGAAAAGAGTACAAGGGGATGATGAACATCGGCTTGCGACCTACATTTAATAATAATGACGCCTTGACATCCGAAGTCCATCTGTTTAATTTTAGCGGTTTGATATATGGAGAAGCCGTGAACGTCTTCTTCAAAAAATTTATTCGAAAAGAAAAAAAATTCTCTGGTATTGAAGAATTGAAACAACAGCTGGAAAAAGACAAAGCAATTTGCGAAAAAATTTAATTCCGGAGGTAAATGCATGGGCATTACAAAAGAGGAAAAATTGGAAATCATTAAACGGTTCGGTAAAAACGAAAAAGATAGTGGTCGCACGGAGGTGCAGGTAGCGCTGTTAACGCGGCGAATTATTCACCTCACCGAACATCTGAAAACCCACCGCAAAGACCACCATTCCCGCCGTGGGTTGTTAAAGCTGGTGGGGCAGCGTCGTCGCCTGCTCAATTACCTGGCCAAAAAGGACATTCAGCGTTACCGTAACCTCATTAAAGAACTGGGACTCAGAAGATAATAAAGGACACTGATTGAATATGAACGTCGTACGAAAAGAAAAAGAAATTGGTGGCAGGCTGCTTTCCATTGAAACCGGCCGAATGGCCAAACAGGCCAATGGTGCGGTAGTGGTGCGCTATGGGGATACCATGGTGCTGGCCACGGCAACCTGTAGCAGCGAACCCCGGGAAGACCTGGATTTCTTCCCTTTAAGTGTGGAGTATCTGGAACGGGCTTACGCCGCAGGGAAAATTCCCGGTGGATTTTTCAAGCGTGAAGGGCGCCCCGGCGAAAAGGAGATTTTGAGCGCTCGCCTTATTGACCGACCCATTCGCCCCCTGTTCCCCAAAAATTTTAAAAACGATACCCAGGTGGTCGTCATGGTATTATCCAGCGACCAGGAAAACGATGCGGACATCCTGGGGGGCATAGGCGCCTCGGCAGCACTGTGCATTTCCGACATTCCGTTTGAGCAACCCATTGCGTCGGTGCGGGTGGGCAAAATTGGGGATGAGTTCATTATTAACCCCACCTTTAGCCAGCTGGAAGAAAGCACCATCGACCTGGTCGTCTCCGGTACGTATGATTCCATTACCATGGTGGAAGGGGAATCGCTGGAAATTAGCGAAGCGGAAATGCTGGAAGCCCTGCGCTTTGGGCATCGCTACATTCGGGAAATTATCGACCTGGAAAACGAATTAATTGCAGAAGTTGCCAAACCGAAAATGGAAGTGCCGGAACCGGAATTTCCGGAAGAATTACCTGCCAAGGTGGAAGAACTGGCACTGGCAAAGATTAAGGAAGCCATTCAGATTACCGAAAAGAAAGCCCGCCGTACCCGCCTGAAGGAAATCCGGGATGAGGTCATGGACGCGCTGGCGGAAGAGTACGAAGATTACACCGGCATTATTAAAGACTTTCTGGAAGAAATGGAAAAGCGCGAAGTACGGCGCATGATTATTGAAGAAAATCGCCGGCTGGACGGACGGGGTCTGGATGACATTCGCGAAGTGACCTGCGAAGTGTCCGTGTTGCCGCGTGCCCACGGGTCGGCGCTGTTTACGCGCGGACAAACCCAGGCGCTGGCAACCACCACGCTGGGTACCAAAATTGACGAGCAGATTATCGACGCCCTGGAAGGGGAGTCTTCCAAAAGCTACATGTTGCATTACAACTTTCCTGGCTTCAGTGTGGGTGAGGTAAAGCCCTTCCGCGGTGTAAGCCGGCGGGAAGTGGGCCATGGCCATCTGGCGGAACGGGCGTTAAAACCCATACTTCCGGATGAGGACAGCTTCCCCTACACCATCCGTATCGTGTCGGATATTCTGGAATCCAATGGCTCCTCCTCCATGGCAACGGTGTGCGCCGGTTCATTAAGTTTAATGGACGCCGGTGTGCCGGTAAAATGCCATGTAGCCGGTATTGCCATGGGGTTAATTAAGGAAGATGAAGAAGTCCGCGTGCTGACGGACATTCTGGGCGACGAAGACCATCTGGGCGACATGGATTTTAAAGTTGCCGGTACCCGCGATGGTATTACAGCGTTCCAGATGGATATCAAAATTTCCGGTATTACCTTCGAAATTATGGAAGAAGCCCTGAAACGAGCCAAAGCGGCACGGGAGAAAATTCTGGACATCATGGAAGCGACCATTGACCGGCCACGGGCAGAGATTTCGCCCTACGCCCCGCGAATCCTTTCCCTGGTAATTCCCATGGACAAAGTGGGCATGGTGATTGGCCCCGGTGGAAAAACCATTCGCGGAATTATTGAACAAACCGGCGTTAAAATCGACATCGAAGATGGAACCGGTTTTACAATTATTTCCTCCCATGATGTGGAGATGGCGGAGAAAGCCAAGAAAATGATTGAAGAAATCATCGAAGAACCGGAAGTGGGTAAGGAATACGAGGCAGTGGTAAAACGGGTGACCAATTTCGGTGCGTTTGCGGAATTTCTCCCGGGTAAGGAAGGTCTGATTCACATTTCCGAACTGGATACCCGCCGTGTGGGAACGGTTACGGATATTGTCAAGGTTGGCGATAAAGTGCATGTCATCCTGAAGGCGATTGACCGGGAAGGCCGGTACAATTTGAGCCGCAAAGAATATCTCCGGCGGCATCAGCGGGATGGGCAGCGCCAGGATTCGCGCGAACACTCCCGGCGGCCGGAACGTGAGAAAAAGGAATAAATTCGGCGGAATTCATTCAAATTGATTTAAACCAAACGGGATTCCTGGAAAGGTTTCCCGTTTTTTTATACAGAGGGGTGAACATGTCTGACAACACAGTCCTGCAACAGGAATTTATTCAGCACACCCAATTGGCAAACGGTCTCCATGTGATATCCGAATACATGCCGGCATTGCGGTCGGTTTCCATTGGCGTCTGGTTAAAAGCCGGTTCCCGGTTTGAACCGGCGGAAATCAACGGCGTAGCGCATTTTCTGGAACACATGATGTTCAAAGGCACCCGGAAGCGCACGCCCCTGCAAATTGCCCGTAGCCTGGAAAGCGTTGGCGGACACTTAAACGCATTCACCAGCAAAGATTTAACCTGTTATTATGCGGAAGTGCTGGATGAACATCTAAAGCGGGCGGTGGATGTGCTGTCCGATATTTTACTGAACGCCACCTTCCCGGAAAAGGAAATGGAAAAAGAACGCCTGGTGATTCTGGATGAAATCCAATCGGTAGAAGACACGCCGGAAGAAGCCATTCAGGATTACCTGGCCATGCATTTATTCCCGGAGCATCCGCTGGGACGTCCCATTCTGGGGCGGGTGGAAAGCGTTTCCCGGATTTCGCGGGAAGCGATGCTCCAGTTTTATCAGCGCCATTACACCCTGCAAAATGTAACCATTTCCGCCGCGGGCAATGT
>WGBF01000165.1 GCA_015494485.1 bacterium
ACCCGAAGCGGAGGGAAGAATCCCGGATGTTGTGTTTGATATGACTCCCCCCAGCCGCCCCGTACAACCGTCGCTTATTCCGCCCAGCAGATTAAGCCCAATTCAACCGGATTGGGCAATTCTTTATGGAACGGTACCACCCGATAGGTGAACTGAAAATCACCGCTATTAGAGGGGTGGAGAACCGTTTCGTAAATGTAAGTGTTGGGGGCCACCTGTTTTTTCTTTTTCATATCGCGGACTTCAAATTCTTCCGCGTCGAGAATATCCTGGCCGTCCGGAACCAGATACACCTGCACCCGAACATCTTCCGGTTTTATCTGCGGTCCCAGATGAACCCGCGCCCGTGCCCGGAAGGTTTGATTGTATTTCAATAGCAACGGGGTATCACCGGTGGTGTCTTCGCTTTTAATCCACACATCACTCCAGTTCATTTCCATGCGATGCCGCCAGTGGGCAATTTCCCGTGCTACTTTAAAATGCCGTGCCCGGTACTTTCGGCCCTGATTCAGCGCCGGTAAATACATTTGATGAATGTAGTCCTTTACCATGCGGTGGGTATTGAAGATGGGTAAAATAGAGAGCACGGAATGTTTCATCATTTGCATCCAGGCGCGGGGAATGCCCTGTTCGTCCCGGTCGTAGTACATGGGTACCACATCATTTTCCAGAATGTCGTAAATGGCATTGGCATCCAGGTCATCCAGTTCGTCCAGGCTGGTGTAATCTTCCTGGTCGCCAAACGCCCAGCCGTTTTTCCCGTTGTAGCCTTCTACCCACCAGCCATCCAGTACGGAAAAGTTAATGCCGGCATTGAAGCCCACTTTTTGCCCGCTGGTTCCCGATGCTTCCTGGGGGCGCCGGGGATTGTTGAGCCACACATCCACGCCGGAAATCAGATCCCGGGCCAGTCCCATGTCGTACCCTTCGACAAAAAAGATTTTGCCACGGAAGCCGTCCTGCATAGAGTAATTGTAAATGGTGCGAATGAGCGCCTGGCCGCCCTCATCGCGGGGATGGGCCTTTCCGGAAAATAAAATTTGCACCGGGCGTTCCGGGTTGTTCAGGATTTTCTTCAGCCGTTCGGGATTGCGGAAAATGAGCGTGGCCCGTTTGTAGGTGGCAAAGCGGCGGGCAAACCCAATGGTCAGCACTTCCGGTTTCAGCATCTCTTCCAGGCGGCGAACCTGCAGCGTACCCACTTTGTTGCGCAAAAACTGAGCCCGCATACGTTCCCGAACGTGATTCAACATTTTTTCCTTCAAAATCATCTTGGCCTTCCACAGCGCCTCGTCGGGTATTTCGAACACGTCCCGCCAGAAATCGGGATTGTCAATTTCCCACCGCCAGCGGGGCGTTAAATACTCGTCGAACAGTTCCCGCATGGCCCGCACCGTCCAGGTCATGGCGTGTACCCCGTTGGTAATGGCACCAATGGGAACTTCTTCATACGGTACATCCTTCCAGGCATCGTGCCATAACCGGCGGGAGACCTTCCCGTGCAACTGGCTTACCCCATTGCGAAAGCGGGACAGTTTGAGGGAAAGGATGGTGAGATTGAAAATTTCGTACCCTTCGGGTTGCACCTGGGAACCCAGCTCCATGAACTCCGCCCGCTTAATGCCCACCGATTGCCAGTAGGATCGGAAATATTTGTCTTTGATGTCCAGCGGAAACGCATCGTTACCGGCCGGCACCGGTGTGTGGGTGGTGAAAATAGTATTGGCTGCCACGGCTTCCAGCGCTTCGTGGAAGGTAAGCCCTTCTTCCTTCACGTAATCCCGAATGCGTTCCAGGGCCAGAAACACGGAGTGCCCTTCATTCATGTGCCAGGCTTCCGGGCGGATTCCCATGGCCTTTAAGGCTTTGACGCCGCCCATGCCCAGGACAATCTCCTGAGAGATGCGCATTTCCTGATCGCCGCCGTACAGTCGGGCGGTAATCATGCGGTCTTCCGGCGTATTTTCCGGAATGTTGGTGTCCAGTAAAAAGGCTGCTACCCGCCCCACCTGAACCTTCCAGATTTGGGCTTTCACGACGCGGGGGCCAACCTGAACGTCTATAATTAACGGTTGGCCTTTCCGCTTAACCAGCGTCATGGGCAGTTCTTCCGGTTGGTGGGGAATGTACAGTGCCAACTGATTCCCGTGGGCATCCACCTGTTGCGTAAAATAGGTCTGGAAATAATACAAACTCACGCCCACCAGGGGAAGGCCCAGGTCGCTGGCGGATTTTAAATGATCTCCCGCAAGAACACCCAAACCACCGGCATAAATCGGAAGCGATTCATGAAACCCAAATTCAGCGGAGAAATAGGCAATCGTTTTATTTTTGTATTCGGGGTAATGGGTGGCAAACCAGGTATCTTTTTGGTTCATGTACTGATCGAATTCGACCATGACTTTTTTGAACAACGCCAGGTAGGTGGGATCATTGGCCTTTTCGTCCAGATGCCGTTGCTGAACTTCCAGTAAAAACTTTACCGGATTGTGGTTGACTTTTTTCCACAACTGAGGGTCGATTTGACGGAACAGTTGCCGGGCTTCCGGATTCCATGAAAAATACAAATTGTACGCCAGTTCCTGAAGCCGCTTCAGTTCATCCGGAAGCTGGGGAATAACTTTAATCCTGCCAATATGCTTCATTACACGTCTCCCTGTTGTTTGAACAAAGATGAAAATATGAAGCTCAATATTACAGAAAAGATTGGTTCGTTACAATATGAAGTAAAAAAAATGCAGTTTTAATTTACGGCTTAGTCGGCAGGGTGGTTATGGTTAGCTTGCTTCAAAACGCTTAAAAACTTCATTAATAGTATTTTGAAAGAATTTAAGCTGGTGCTGTTACCCGGATTTTCCGGGGCCTTCATGCCCTTGCCGAAAACTCAACTTACTATTTTTTTAAGTGTGGGAATTCACTACATTTTCCCTTTGTAATTTAAAAAAGGAATGCGCAACGCATTGACGAAAACGATTTTAATTGTAGCTGGCGAAGCATCCGGCGACCAGCATGGCGCCGACCTGGTGCGGGCATTGAGAACGGTACTACCCGGAACCCGCTTTGTGGGGATTGGGGGGGATAAGATGGCGGCAGCAGGCGTCAATTTGCTGTATCACATCTCCGATTTTGCGGTGCTTGGCATTAGCGAAGTTATTCGCCACATTCCCTTTTTTCGCCGTGTGTTAAAACATTTAAAGCAGCGTATTCACAATGAGGCGGATGCGGTAATATTAATTGATTATCCGGGATTTAATCTGCGCCTGGCCCGTGTGGCGCATCAGGCTGGTAAAAAGGTGATTTATTACATTTGTCCCCAATTGTGGGCATGGGGGGAGCGCCGGGTGCATAAAATTCGCCGCTTTGTGGATCTGGCTCTGGTCATTTTTGATTTCGAAAAATCCTTTTTCCAGAAGCATGGGGTGAACGTGGAGTGGGTGGGACATCCGCTGGTAGACCAGTTGAATGCAGTGACCATTTCACGGGAAGAATTTTTGCAAAAGAATGCGCTGCCGGAAGACAAGCCCGTTCTGGCACTCCTCCCCGGTTCCAGGACGCAGGAAATACACCATCTGTTGCCCCTCATGGTAGAGAGTGCCCGGTCATTTACACAAGAGTTTTCGGTAGTTGTGGGGAAATCCCCTACAGTGGCGGATACGGTATATGCCCCATATTTGCCCTCCGGGTTTCACCTGTTAAGCAACCAGACCCATGCTTTGATGAAACATGCTTATGCTGCAATCGTTGCCAGTGGTACCGCCACGCTGGAATTGGGCTACTTTGCAACACCAATGGTTGTGGTTTACAAAGTATCTCCACTAACGTATTGGCTGGGGAAGCGCCTGGTTAAAATTAACAATATTGCCCTGGTGAATATCGTGGCCGGGGAAACCGTTGTGCCGGAGTTCATTCAGTATGATGCACAGCCAGAGGCAATTCGCAGCGCATTGCAAAAGTACATGACGGACGCTGCCTATTACCAGCAAACCAGAGAGCGATTAGGGCAAATTCGGGAAAAACTGGGCCCGCCCGGTGCCAGTGAACGGGCCGCCCGGAAAATTGCGGAGATTGTAGCATGACGCCAACCGTAACCCGCATCACAGCCGATGGCATTTATAAACAATTCCATATGCGGCGGGTATTAAAGGGCATTTCTTTTACAGTGGAAAAAGGGCAGTCGGTGGTCATCACCGGCCCCAATGGCGCCGGTAAATCCACCCTGATAAAAATACTTTCCGGTTTGTTGCGGCCCAGCAAGGGAACGGTGCAGTATTTTAACGGCAACACGCCCCGGCAACCCACGGAATTGCTTCCGGCAATCGGACTGGTTTCTCCGTACCTTCAGTTGTACCCCGATTTAACCGCTAAGGAACATCTGGATTTTTTCGGAAAAATGCGGGGGATAAGCCAGCCGTTTCAGAAGGGCCTGCAACTCATGGCGCAATTTGGCTTGAAGGGAAGAGAAGCCGACCTTATTAAAACCTATTCCTCCG
>WGBF01000166.1 GCA_015494485.1 bacterium
AGATCGGGATGTTCCACTGGCCCACGTAAACAATCGAAATTCCAACTGCCAGCAGTCCTGCTACCGTGCTGCACCAGACCGTCGGTGCGGATGTCCTCTGGAAAGCGCGCGTCATGCTTTCCCTTTTAATAACCGCAAAAAGTACACCATTCGGCGACAAAATACCAGCGGTTCGTGGAAATGGTCCGCAGGGGTGCTGCACAATTCCGGAGAGACCCGGTGCAGCACACAATCTCCTCTCCTATTCGGAATAAAACTTGCCGCCACTCTGGGCCAGTTTCGTTAAATAGGGTACCGGCTGGTAGCGCTCCCCGACTTCCCGGGCCAGCATGTCCATATCGGCAATAATAGCATCCAGTCCGTAATCCTGGGCCCAGCGGAGCAACCCTCCCCGAAAAGGCGGAAATCCAATGCCGAATATCAAACCCACATCCACATCCCGCGGTTTGGTTGCAATTCCTTCTTCCAGACACCGGGCTGCTTCATTTAGCATGGGGTAAATTAAGCGTTTCTGAATCATTTCGGGATTCATTTTGGCCGTTGGCTTAATACCCAGAAAAGCGTACACGCCGCTGTCCACCGGACTGTGCCCGCCTTTTTTGCCGGTAAACAGGTAAAATCCCCGTCCCGTTTTTTTGCCCAGCCGCTTTTCCTGCACCATCTTTTCAATGGAAGCCGGTGCCGGGATCCGGTCACCAAAATATTGCTGCATCACTTTGGCCGCTTTGTACGCCACATCAATGCCCACTTCATCGTACAACCGCAGGGGTCCCATGGGCATGCCAAAATCCAGCATAGCCCGGTCAATATCCGGGATGGGAATGCCGCTTTCCAGCAACACCACTGCTTCCGCCATGTAGGGCATTAACAGCCGATTCACCAGAAAGCCGGGCCCGTCATTCACAACAATGGGTGTTTTACCCCAGGCCTTGCTTAAGGCAAAAATGGTCGCCACGGTTTCATCGCTGGTTTCCCGGCCGCGAATCACCTCAATTAATGGCATGCGATGGACAGGATTAAAAAAGTGCATGCCCACAAAATGATCCGGCTTTTTGTAGGCCTCCGCCAGTTCGGTAATGGGAATGGCGCTGGTGTTGCTGGCGACAATGGCTTCATCCGGCACATGACGTCCCAGTTCTTCAAACACCTTCTTTTTAATGGCCACATCTTCCACCACCGCTTCAATAACCAGGTCCACATTTTCAAAACCGGCATAATCGGTGGTGGTGGAAATGAGCCCCATTTTCAGATCGGCTTCCCGCTCACTCAAGCGATGGCGCTTGACCAGACCCTCAAACAATTCCCGGGCATGGGCCAGCGCGGCCGCCAGGGGTTCTTCGGCAATATCCTTCAAGCGCACCGGATGGTCCCGGTAGGCGGCCAGTTGCGCGATGCCACCCCCCATTACTCCGGCCCCCAGAATGCCAATTTTTTTAATGGGACGCGGTTTTACCTCAGGATTTTCCACCCCGTTTTCTTTTTTAATCTCCTCGGTAAAGAAAAAGATGCGGATGAGATTTTTGGATACGTCGGTAATGGCCACTTCCGCAAACTTGCGGGCTTCGTACTCCAGACCTTCTTCCAGGGAATGTTCCAGCCCAAATGCCACTGCTTCCAGTGCCGCCAGCGGGGCCGGATAATGCCCGCGGGTTTCCTTCATCACCATTTCCCGGGATTTTTTCAGAATCTGCGAACGGCCGGCACCGGTTGCCTCCAGCATTTTTTCCATGAAGGGCCGTTTTTTACGCCGTTCCCGGTAGCGCTTGCCGCCGGTTTCCAGAATGTCCCGCGCAATTTTTAACACCGCCTCGTCGGCCACGGCATGGGGCACCACCTCATCCACCAGATGCTGTTTGAGGGCCCGACGGGCATCCACCGCACCGCCCGTCAGAATAATTTTCAGCGCATTTTGCAATCCAATTAGGCGCGGTAACCGCTGGGTACCGCCCCAACCGGGAATGACGCCCAGTTTCACTTCCGGCAACCCAATGCGCACTTTGGGCGAATCTGTTGCCACGCGGAAATCAAATGCTAAGGAAAATTCCGTACCGCCCCCCATGCAGGCGCCGTTAATGACCGCCAGGGTGGGCATGGGTAACGCTGCCCATTTTTGAAACAGTTGCTGCCCCAACCGGGCTTTCTGGTAGGCCTCTTCCCGCTGGCGAATGGTAAAAATTTCGTTCACATCCGCCCCGGCAATGTAAATATTTTCCTTGGCAGAAGTGAACACCACCAGCCGCACATCGTCACGGTGTTGCAACTCCTCAATCAGCGCCTCCAGCGCCGGAATGGACGTTTTGTTAAAGATGTTGGCCCGGGAATCGGGAAGGTCAAACACAATTTTTAAAATGCCGTCGTCTAACCACTGTTGATGAAACACATTCATTGAGGTGTCCTCCGTATCGTTTTACACGGATTCTTATTTTTCATTTTGCAACGGATTTGGTTGCTTGTCACATAACCACAACTGTATTACCGTTCCAGCAGAACGGCTCCACCCTGTCCGCCACCAATACACATGGCAGCAATGCCCCGTTTTACATCGCGGCGCTGCATTTCTTTTAACAGGGTAATAACCAGCCGGGCCGCAGACGACCCCACCGGATGTCCCAGCGCAATGGCACCGCCGTTCACATTGAGGATTTCCCGGTTTAGCGGTTCCAGTAACTCCGCATCGCCAAAGGTTTGTTCCACAAATTTTCGGTCGGCAAACAGCCGTTCGTTGGCAATCACCACCGCGGCAAAGGCTTCATTAATTTCCCACAAATCAATATCGCGGCTTTTTAAGCCGGCTTTTTGCAACACTCGGGCAATGGCGTACGTGGGTGCAATACCCATATAAGCCGGGTCCACTCCGGCAAAGGCAAAGTGTTTTATTTTTCCCAGGGGTTTTAAGCCCAGCTTTTTGGCTGTTTTCTCCGGCATGACCAACATGGCAGCTGCGCCATCCGTTATTTGCGATGAGTTCCCGGCAGTAACGCTGCCAAATTTGGGGTCGAACACCGGTCGTAATTTGGCCAGCGCTTCCATGGTTTGATTGTGGCGGATGCCGTTATCTTCTTCCACAAAGGTGGTGAATTTGGGCGGCAACGGCACCGGTACAATTTCTTCCTTGAAGCGCCCGCTGCGGGTGGCGGCACTGGCCCGCTGGTGACTCAACAGCGCGTAGGCATCCATTTCCTCCCGCGAAATATGGTACGTGCGCGCCAGCAGTTCGGCGGTTTCCCCCATGATCATGCCACAGATGTAATCCGTAAGGCCCAATTGCAGGCTGTTAATGGGCTTGAAAAAGGATAGTTTAAATTGGCTCAGCAGTTGCAGTTTTTGCATCAGGGTTTTGGCCCGCGAAAACCGCAGGAGCCAATCGGCGTAGGACTTGGGATACAGCAACGGGAAATTGCTCATGGATTCCACGCCACCGGCCAGCACGACTTCGGCATCCCCGCTGCGGATCTGGTACACGGCATTCACCACCGCCTGTAGCCCGGAGCCGCAATTGCGTTGCACCGTGTAGGCGGGCACGGAGTCCGGAATACCGGATTTCAGCGCAATGACGCGGGAAATATTGATGGCTTCAACCGGTTGGCCAATGTTGCCCCAGATCACTTCATCCAGCGTTGCCGGGTCCAGTGCCGTGCGCTCCAGGATCTCCCGCGTTACAATGCGTCCCAGGTCATATGCGGGAATATGGTTGAACACCGTCCACGCTTTAGCGTACGGGGTGCGTAGTCCTTCCACTACAACGATATCGTCCATCACCAGCCCCTTTTTGGGAGAAATTTAGTGCCCGGCGGGGAAATAACAAAGGTAAAGAAAAGAGTTTGAGATTAAGACAAAAGAAAAAAGACAAAAGACAAAAATAATCTTGAAGACGAACTTCTTATTTTTGACTGAGATGTGAGGAAGAAGAAATTTATCGAAGAATGCCTTTTAAATTTACTCAATTAACAGTTATAAATCAGAAACTCCAAACCCTTTTGTCTTTTTTCTTTTGTCTTTTGTCTTGCTCTTCAGGGCTTTGCGGCGGGATGAAAAACGGGGCGTCTGCAAGGCAGATTATGACACCTG
Source organism: bacterium (assembly GCA_015494485.1). Lineage (GTDB taxonomy): Bacteria > Calditrichota > Calditrichia > RBG-13-44-9 > J042 > WGBF01. The sequence continues at coordinate 4,069 of WGBF01000166.1, forward strand.
CATCCCGGATGATGCAGAATGTCTGGTCTCAATCCCCTCTGAAAAACGGGGCGTCTGCAAGAACCTTGGCGTAAATGGTGGAGTTATCATCTATAAGCAGGTCTCAATCCCCTCTGAAAAACGGGGCGTCTGCAAGGCTGAAGACCCGTGGGGAGTGAGTACACTCCCGGAGTTGCTGAACTGGTAGTCTCAATCCCCTCTGAAAAACGGGGCTTCTGCAAGGGCACCGCCACAAATTACGCTATTACGTGCGAAATCTGTCGTTTTGCGTGACAC
>WGBF01000167.1 GCA_015494485.1 bacterium
TAAAAGAAAAATGCCCCCTGGAAAAAATCGAAAAGATGCTCATCCGCCAATACATGGATCTGGTGCGGCAGTACAGGCAGCAGGCGGCTTCTCCGCAGAAAAAACGCCAATAAATTTCTACCGTTTCTCCGTCGGTTCCAATATTCCGCCTTCATTTTACCAAACCATCCCACAAACACACTCTTCTTTTTAAGAACGAATTTCACTGGACACCCCGAGTGCAATTTTGCAACGGCAAGAGTGGAGAGTGCCCTTAGCATCGGCATGACTTCTGGTACATTACGTGTGCGCGTATTTTCAGCTGTGGCACAAAAACGATTACAGATTATTTCAAAATTATTTCCGACATCTTCAATCGCTAAAAGCGAACATTTAGCCCAAATCGAAAAATTCATATAAAATTTGCGATTACAATCGAAAAATTCATTGAAATTTTGCGATTACAATCGTATTTTTTCAACAAAACAGGTATGAATCATGATTGAACGCCGTCTTGAGTCCGTTATTCTCCAGCATTTGCAATTGAATAAAATCATTATCATTTACGGCGCCCGACAGGTCGGAAAAACCACATTGGTTCACCGGATTCTGGAGAAACTCAATGAACCGTACATTCTTTTCAATGGGGATGAACCCGATGTCCGGGCACTTTTCGAAAACGCTACCTCCAACCAATTGCGGGCCTTAATTGGGAATAAAAGAGTGGTGGTCTTTGATGAAGCCCAACGGATTCCACACATTGGACTTTCTCTAAAGCTGTTGTACGATACCACCAAAGAGGTCAAAATTATTGTTACCGGTTCGTCATCGCTGGATCTGGCTGATGCCTTGCAGGAACCTTTAACGGGTCGCAAACTGGTTTTCAAACTCTTTCCCCTTTCATTTAAAGAAATGTGCAACCATACCTCCCTGCTGGAGGAAAAACGATTACTGGAGCATCGCCTAATTTACGGATATTACCCGGAAATTGTCACCCGCCCCGGGCATGAACAACTTTTACTGAACGCCCTGACTGAAAGCTATCTGTACAAAGATATTTTATCCATGGGCATTATTAAAAAACCCCAGTTATTGGACAAGCTGTTGCAGGCGCTGGCACTGCAAATTGGGCAGGAAGTTTCCTATCACGAACTGGGCCAGCTTATCGGTGCGGACAAACAAACCATTGAAAAGTATATTGACCTGCTGGAAAAATCTTTTGTGATTTTTCGCCTCATGGCTTTTTCCCGCAATTTGCGCAATGAGATCAAAAAAAGCCGAAAGATTTATTTTTACGACAATGGCATTCGCAATGCCCTCATTAAAAATTTTAATCCCCTTCATCTCCGCTCCGATACCGGCGCACTCTGGGAGAATTTTTTTATTGCAGAACGCATCAAATTCCTGAACAACGAATTGAAAACGGCCAACACCTACTTCTGGCGAACGCACAATCAGCAGGAGATTGATTATCTGGAAGAAGCCGGGGGCCAGATTACGGCGTTTGAAATCAAATGGAGTCCCCACAAAAAAGCGCGGGTTTCCCGGAATTTTGTAAAAACCTATTCGCCGGAAGCGATTCATACAATAACGCCGGAAAACTTCCATTCGTTTTTACTGTAGAGAGAGGCTTTCCCTTCCTGATACGGGATTGAGATGGAGCCTCATCAGGTTTTGCCCAATGTCCGCTTTCGCGGGAAAACCATTTTCGCCGTCACCCTTTAATCCCCTATTTTCTCAAGCATTTCTCCTATTCACAAAATTTACCCAAATTTTGCGATTACAATCGAAAAATTTATTGGAAATTTGCGATTATGCCCATAGAACTTGCCACTGGGGTAGGATCGTCTTCGGGTTTTCGGGGCGCCGTTCCCCTTACGTCACAAACGCAGCAATGTGCTCCGCGTGGGATTGGGGCTTATCCAGCCAGGGGAGATGGCCACTGTTCTTAAAGCTCACGAATTCAGAGGCCACCATTCCGGAATGAATGCGGTTCCCAACATCCACCCCACTAAAGGGATCGTCTTCCCCCCACAGCCATAGCGTGGGTGTGGTCAGTTTGCGGATTTCGCTGTCCGGCAGCACATATTGCGGATTCAGTGAACCACCGGGCACCAGTTCATGAATAACGCGCGAATCGTTCTTCATGGTATCGGTATCGTTCATGAGATGCACATACCACCCAATGAAGGCATCGGCCAATTTCCCGTGTTCTACGGCATAAGTGTGCCCAATTTCCTGAAGTATTTTCCTGGAATAGCTTCTGGAAGTTGGCAGGCGGGGGATGAGCCAGCGCAAAACCGGACGGTTGAGGGCTTTCATGAAATCGGGGACCTTCATGCCTTCCACCATGGCGGGGCATCCTTCCAGAATTATCCGCTGGACCCGTTCCGGGCGCCGCAACGCATACTGCAGCACCCAGTAGCCACCAAAAGAACTGCCAACCAGATTCACCCTTTCCAGTTGAAAATGCTCCAGCACCCCGTCGATGGTGGACAATATCCAATCCAGAAGCACCACCCGGGAAAGTTTCCGCCCATTGGGCACCTCACTCAGTCCGCAGCCGGGGCGATCGATTAAAATGCACTGGTATTCCTTTAAGTACGAAACCAATTCTGCCCAGGTGCTTCCGGCATTGGGCCCCCCATGGATAAACACAATCGGTTCCCCTTCCCCCGCGATTTGCACCCGAACCGAGCATTTCAGGGGATAAATGGGAATCCGATGTTCCACCCGCTTTACCCCGTAATAGTCAAAAAGCGCATCCTCTGCGGCTTTGTATTTTTGCCGTTTTTTTGATTTGACCATGGTTTCACTCCTCATTCATTCTGCAACATTTTTTGCAGGCAATTTTTTCTCCAGGCGTGTGGGAATGGGACCCGTTGCGGAATTTCAGCCAGAGGCAATTATTATTCGGCTAATAGAATTCCCCCATTGAATCCGAAGGAAAAAACAGGTACCCAATTGCTTCCCCACACAACAGGCCTGCACCGGGTAACCGGTGAACATACCGGCTGGAAAAGGAACAAGGTTAACCATCCGCTTCCCGATTTTAAAACAGCTCCCTCCCATCCGGATGAAGATAACCCATTTCCCTGCCCTTTTACCGAAATGCCCTTATTTTTTACTGCCGGGTAAGGCGCCAATCTGCTGCATGAGTCCCATCCAGTCTGCAACCACCCAGTGTTCTACCATTTTCCCATTGGCAAGGCGGAACACATCCATAACATCCACCGAAATGCGCCTGCCGGTGGCCGGAATCCCTTTAAATTCTCCCTGATGGGTCCCCTGAAAGCTTTTGTACGTGAATACCCGGTCGCCTTCGGCAATCATGTCGTGCACCACAACCTGCAAGTCCGGGAATGCCTGCAACATGCCGGTGTAAAACTGCTTGAATGCTTCCACCGCATTGGGCGGATGGGGTAGCCCCTGGCCTTCGTAAAAATGATCAATCATTCCCGGGCTCATTACCTCTTCCACCATATCCAGATTATGCCCATTTTGAACCTCTTCCACAAAGCGTTCAATAATGGCTTTATTTTGTTCTACTGTCACGACCATTTCCTCCAGTTTGTCACGATTATTTCCCATTATTTTTCCGGCAAGGATGTTAAAAACAACCATACAGCTTTCAGTTCGTCGTCCGTCATGGCCTTAAGAACCGCGTACGGCATGTATTCACTGAAGCGCTCACCGGAGGGTTTGACACCGGTGCGCACGGCTTGAATAAACCCCTTTTCCGTCCAGTTCCGCAGATTGCCTGCCGGGGTCAAATTGGCAGCAGGGGGCCAATCCGGAGGTACACCGGGGATGGGGCCGCCGGTAAAATCCGCCCCATGGCACCCTGTGCACCCCACCGTTAAATATTTTCCGTATTGAACGGTGATTCCGGGTTCCGGCGCAGCGGGGTGGTCAGCAGCATGGTCGGTTAGTTCGGCAGGAACCAGCGGCATGCTTCCCTGCAGATACAGCACACGTCCAATGGGACCGACGGAGTTCTCCGGTAATTCATTGTCCACGGGCGGCAACGTTTTCAAATAGTGAATCAGGGCCGCCAGGTCTTCATCCCCCAGATGAAAAAATTCCTGCGCCGGCATAAAGATTAAAGGCTTGCTATCCGGTCCCACTGCATGGCGAATGGCCCGTTCCCAATCCGCATCCGTATATTGTTCCCCAATCCCCCCTTTGCCCGGGGTCAGGTTGCTGGCATAAATTTTTGCCACCATCGGGGCATCCAGGAACAGTTTCCCGGCCAGATTCTCACCGTGGCAATCGGTACAGCCGTGAATAAGGCTCACGTGCCTCCCACGCGCCAGCGTGGAGGAATCTCCGGGGGCGCTTACAGTATGCGGGGTAACCGAATACGTCCGATTCATGCGTTGGTTGGTTATCCCGTACAAAACCCCCAACCCAATGAGGACGATCGTTGCCAGGCTACCGGCAACAATCGCAACCCACCGGATTATTTTAATTCGACGAA
>WGBF01000168.1 GCA_015494485.1 bacterium
TGACTCTCTTTGCCCTGGTTCGCGCCCAACAACCGGTTTCCTATTTACCTTTGCATACCCCGCTTACCGGGGAAGATTCCTTAGCGGTGGAATGGCTGCGGCAACAGGGGATGACTGCGCAAGTGGTGAATTTGTCCGATGTAGCGCAATTACCCGGTGGAAGGGTGCTCTGGATTCACCGAACCAAACCGGAATCCCCATTTCCGATCGAAAAAGGAATGTTACTGCGGGAATTTTATGAGCGTGGCGGGAAGTTGTTGTTGACCGGAACCGCAGCGCAGTGGGTGACCGCTTTGGGACTGGAACCGCGCTCCCCGGAGACACGCCCGGGAACCGTTGCCGACCCGGATTTTTACCACAAACGCGGATTACAGTCCTACCGTGGCCATCCACTGTTTGCCGGATTGTTTGGCGGTACCTACCTGTGGCAACCGACGGATTCGGCAACCGTGTGGCGCACAGGATATTTTGCCAATCGACCCGTTGCCGGGAAGGTTATTGCCGTTGAAAAAGCCTACGTACGCTTTTTACCAGATACCATCCTTGCCTGGGAATATGGTCAGCCTTCCGGTGGGCAGTGTGTGGCCATTGGTGCGTACGTGCAGTTTGGTCTGCGGAATGTGCTGGATTACCGCATGTCCCGGATGTTAAAAAATGCGTTTGCTTATTTGAACGGCCAATCAACGGAAGCGGTGACCCATTGGCCGCCACCGGTTACCGGGGTGCCGGAACGCATTGCTCCACCGGAATCCCGATTGGGCATTCCTCGCGCCCAGGATCGATTGCTGGAACGCATTCGACTTCGACCCTTGCATCTGGAACAGGTTCCCGCGACGTCCAATTTCTGGGATGTGGGCGGGCAGGAGATCCTCATCATGGGCAAACAAGCCGGGGGCATTGACGAAGTGTGGGCGTTTCCGTACCGGATCGTGCAACATTGGCAAATTTCCCTCTGGCAAAACGGGCGTGCCCTGCCGCTGGATTCCAGCCGGGTCCGTTTTGTTCAGTTGCCGGAAGCGGTACACCGGGTGTATGCCACCCCGGAAGGCGAATTGCGCGAAATTATTTACGCTCACCGGAACGCGCCGGGGATGATGGTGCATTATCAATGGAACGGAAAGGATCCGGTAACGCTGCGGATTCAGTTTGGCAGTGATTTACGCTGGTTCTGGCCCTATCGGGAAGATGCCCGCGCCAATATTCAGTATGCCTTCGATGATAAACGGCAGGCCTTTTATTACCGCACCGCTGACAACGATATTCATGTATTCGTGGGGGCGGATGTGGCACCCCAAAGTGCAATTATTGGACCTTACCGTTCCCTTACACTGAATCAGGGGAAATGGCAGGGCGAAAACGCCGCACGTAACGCGATCCGCGCCGGAGCGGAATACGTGTTAAATGATAAAAACGAATTTACCGTCAACGTTGCCGTGGCCGCCGGGCGCCAATCCTTCCGGCAGGCCAATGGGGTGTATCGGGCCATGCTGGCCAATCCCCAGGAGGTTTACCGGTACCACAGCGCGTATTACGATTCCTTGCTCAGTGCCAGCATTCAACTTGAAACGCCGGATGAGCGCTTCAATGAGGGGTATCAATGGGCGCTGGTGGCACTGGATCGGTTTAATGTGCGAACGCCGGGAATAGGGAGCGGACTGATGGCCGGGTTTGGCACCACCGCGCGGGGCTGGGATGGGGGACATGCGGTAAGTGGACGCCCCGGGTATGCCTGGTATTTTGGCCGCGATGCCGCCTGGGCAGCGCTGGCCCTGATTGCCAATGGGGATACCACCAACCTGCGGAATCAATTGCAGTTGTTTGTCCGTTATCAGGACAAGGCGGGTAAGGTGTTTCATGAACTTACCCCCAACGGGGTGGTGCACTACGATGCTGCCGATGCCACACCGTTGTTTGTAATTCTGGCCGGGCGGTATGTTCAGGCTACCGGGGATACGGCCTTTTTGCGGACTATCTGGCCGGCCATTACCCGGGCTATGCACTTTCTGGAAAGCACCGATACTGATGGGGATGGGTTGATTAACAATTATCAGGTGGGGCATGGCTGGGTAGAAGGGGGGCCGTTGTTTGGCGGCAAAACCACATTTTACCTGGCGGGGCTGTGGCAGGCAACCCTGCAGCACGCGGCGGAAATGGCTGAGGTCATGGGCGATTCGGAAGCCGGTCAGCGCTGGCAGCGCCAGGCCCAACGCGTGGCAAAAATTCTGGAGGAACGCTTTTATTTATCGGACAAGCAGTTTTATGCCCAGAGCATTTCCCGCACCAATGAACCCCTGAAGGAACTTTCCATTTTACCGGCAGCGGTGTTGAATGTTACGAATTTGCCGGCGGCGCATCTGGCCCGCATGATGATGGTGTATCCCAGCACTGCCTTTACCACCGACTGGGGGGCGCGGATTTTGTCGCGGTATTCCCCCCATTATAATCCTGAAGGCTACCACAGCGGCAGCGTATGGCCCTTGTTTACCGGATGGCTGGCGCTGGCGGAGTACCGTTACGGCAACGATGTGCAGGCGTTTCAGCACCTTAACCAGACCCTCCGGCTGTATCGCCACCAGGCGCTGGGAACCATTGAAGAAGTGCTGCACGGGGAGCGTTTTGTTCCCATGGGAGTGTGTGCGCATCAGGCGTGGTCGGAATCCGCAGTGTTGAATCCCATTTACTACGGTATGTTGGGGATGGATCCCCATGCGCTGGGGGATACTCTGTACTTGACCCCCCGGTTACCCGGAAACTGGGAGAACGTGGTGGTGCGGAACATCCGACTGGGCGACACCCGCTTTGACCTGGAAATCAAACAGGGGGAAAAACGGATCGAGTACAAGTTTTCCAATGTAGTTGGTGACCCGATTACGGTGATGCTAAATGCCCGCATGCCCCTGGCCGCCCAATTGAGAAAAGTGACAGGGCTTCGGGAAAATCGATCGTTTACGGTAACGGAAAACGGATTTCTGCAGCCGACCATTCCCATTCATCTGGCGGCGGAAAAAACGGTGAAGATTAAAATTCACTTTAAAGGCGGGGTGTTTGTCTTTCCGGCGGGGCCCAATTTGCAGGAGGGGCAAAAAAGCCGGGGATTGCGAATTTTGTCCATTCGGCAGGAAGGACAGCGCTTTTTTATTGATGTGGAATGCAAGGGCGGCCATGACCAGTATCTG
>WGBF01000169.1 GCA_015494485.1 bacterium
GGCTCATTCGCCCGCCTTATCCATTACCAGTTCACCACCATCCACCGGAATAACACCACCGTTAATCCACTGGGCTTCCGGTCGTGCCAGCAGGGAGATGACATTGGCCACATCTTCCGGGGTGGTCAATCGTCCAACAGGATTGCGCTTTTTGGCCATTTCAATCATTTTTTCGTTCCCGGGGATTTTACGCAGGGCCGGCGTGTCCGTAACACCCGCCATAATAGCGTTGACCGTTACCCCCAAATGCCCCAGTTCCAGCCCCAGTTGTTTTACGTGGTTTTCCAGCGCTGCTTTGGCTGCGGATACCGCACCGTAATACGGGAACACCACTTTGCTGCCACTGCTGGTCATGGCAAAAATGCGGCTGCCGTGGCCAAGCAATCCCGCCCAGTACAATTCCTGAGTCCAGTACACCAGCGAATGGGCCATAACGTCCATGGTCATGGACATATTTTTGGGCGTGGTAGCCTGTGCCGGGTCGTCAGCAATAAACGGTTTTAAGGTACCAAAGGCAAGGCTGTGTAACATCACGGTAATGGTAGCGCCATCGGGAAGGATTTCTTTAATTTTCTGGACCACTTCCCGGCGTTTTTCCTCATCGGCAGCGTTGGTATTAAAATAATGGGCTTCAACCCCGTGTTGTTTGATTTTATTGATAACCTCTTCCACCATGGGCATGGTGGCTTTGCGGTCCAGATGCACCCCAAAGATGGTAAATCCGTCCTGTGCCAGACGAATTGCGGTAGCGGCTCCGAATCCACTACTTGCCCCCAGGATTAACGCGTATTTTCCACTCTGTCCACTCATATCGGCTCCTCTTTAATTTGCGTGAATGCCAAAGATAGGTAAATTCTGTTATTTTTTCAAGTGCTCTTCAAACCAGCGCAGGGAGCGCCGTAAAACGTCCAGGCGATGATTGGGTTCGCGGCCCAGTCCGTGACCTTCCCGCGGATACACCACAAATTTGACCTCCCGCCCCAGCGTCTTCAGCGCCTGGTACATTTCCTGAGAATTGGCCAGATTGGTATAACGATCTTTTTCCCCATGCAGAATCAACACCGGCGTACGGATATTGGTTACATGAAATGCCGGCGAAAACTGCACGTACGGATGGCGCGGCGTAATGGGTTCTTCCCAATAATAAATTCCCAGGTACATTTTTTCCCAGCTGGGTTGCCAGGAATTGCTCCAGTCCGTAAACAAACTAAAAATGCCAAACTGGGATACGGCGGCGGCAAACCGCGGGGTCTGGGAAATAATCCAGTTGGTCATGTATCCGCCGTAACTGCCGCCAATTACGCCCATGCGGGTGCTGTCCACATAGCCTTCTCTTAATAGGGCATCGACGCCGGCCATGATATCCTGATAATCAATGCCGCCCATGTGCCCACCTGCTTTGTACCAGATGGCTTTGCCGAAGGCATCGTCATACCCGGCGCTGCCGCGGGGATTGGGTGCCAGCAGAACAAAACCGCGATTGGCATACACCTGATGGTAGTAGGCTTGTCGGAACACATTACGGAATCGCCCGTAAGGGCCACCGTGTACGGTCAGCACCATGGGATATTTCTGTCGGGGGTCAAAATTGACCGGCAGGACCAGCAGGCCTTCGATGGTTTTGCCGTCAACACTTTTCCATCGAAACGTCTGTTGTTTTCCCAGAGGAAAACCGCTCAATTGTGCGGAGAACCGGGTCCAGCGACGTTCCTTTTTCCGCTGGAATTGTACCACTTCCGGGAGGGTGGTGGCGGTTTCTTTCAGGGCAAATATTCCGCCCCGCGCTGTTACCTGAACACCAAAATAATTGGCCGATGCATCCCCGACGGTCTGGTACCGGTTTCGTTTGCGAAGGTAATAGAATTTTTTCAATGGGGTGGTCATGCCGTCAGCAACCTGCAACAACAGGGCGTGTTCTCCGGGTAACACGGCAAATGCCTGTATTGCCCGGGGGAGGTCGCGGGTAAGGGTATCGGCTTCGGTCACGGAAATTTTGCGAACTGCAAAAGGAATGCGGGCCACATCCCATTCGGCAAATTCAATATCCGGCGTGGTTTGGTTGATGTAAAAAATGGATTTTCCATCCGGTGAAAACCGGGGGGCGTATTCCGGTCCCGGGAAATCCGTTAACTGGACGTTTTCACCGCTGGAAAGGTTCAGCACCCACAGGTCAAATTTCTGCTCATCATCGTATTTTCCGGTGTAATTGGTTTCGTACACCAGCCATTTGCCATCCGCGGAAATGTCAAATTCCCGGAAGCCCGCATCCACTTCACCGATTTTTGTTGCTTCCCCACCGCCCACGGGTAATCGATACACCCCATAGCGCACCGTGCCGCTATCGCGGACAACAGCATCAAATTTCAGGCGTTTGTGTTCCTCCAGGCGCTTTTCCAGAGAATCCGGAAGAGGCAGACGGGAAATTAAAACCACACCCTTCCCATTCGGTAGCCAGCGGTAATCGCGGACACCGGTTTCCAGAAAACTCCACTGGCGGGCTTCCCCGCCGTCTGCGGGCAACGCCCAGAGCTGCGTTACCCCGTGCGCTGGCTTTCCATCCGCAGAAAAACTACTCCGATCGGAGAGAAAGGTAAGCCACCGGCCATCCGGCGACCATTGGGGTTGATATTCATCTCCATCGGAAAAAGTAATACGCCGGGGCGACCGTCGCCCTTTTGCAATCCACCACAAGTGGTATTCCCAGCGACTTTCCTGCCAGTTGGGCTGACGAATGCCCATCACCACGCGGTGCCCCTCCGGATCGGGGGCAATGGTAGAGGGATAGGTGAACGACAGGGCAGCTTTGGGTGTTAGGGCATGTTCCTGGGCAAAAAGGAATGATACCAATCCAACGATGAATAATAATCCAAAACGGTACATGGCAATTCTCCTGCAAAATCATTTATGTGAAAAGACCCAATCATACGGCGCGTGGTGTAAAATTAAGGGTAAGAGCCCTCTCACGCATGCGGAAAAAAATATCGTCGGGTATTTGAGTTCGTGGGAAATGCTACTGACTGAAGCATAAACAGAACGAAGATTTTTTTTGCACAGGCATGTAGTGCATTGTTGACACCCAAAGGCCACTGCTGTCTTGTTATTTTGAACGATGCGGTAGCGGAGCGAAAAATCTCAGGGTTCCAATGCATTTTTACCACTGCAGAGAGCGCTAAAAACGTAAACCAAAAAAATGAACGACAAAACGTTGCGTTCTTTATCCCCTTCGTTGTTAACAATCATTTAGCCGTAATCTTTTCAGAAAGAATTTCCACCAATTCCCGAATCATTTGCTCCTGCGCGCTACGATGCCCGTGTTGAGCTTCCACATTCACGTAAGGGATGCCTGCTTTACCGCAGTACACAGAGAGCGACCCGTCATCCGTCACGGTGGCATTGTTTTGCAACACCAC
>WGBF01000170.1 GCA_015494485.1 bacterium
ACTAAGGTAGTCGCCGTTGGGCATTGCGGAATGATTAGTGGGCGATTACACCATGAAACCTGTCGTCTTCCTGTGAGGAAAGGTTAAAACTGTGCTGTCTGCATGTAAAGGGTTTAAATTGTTCTGTCCCTGCCTTTTTTAAGATTTTAGGCAATCTCTTAATTTTATTCACCGGGAGAACACGGGATTATTTCTTTCGTCGGAACCACGGGGATGTCAATGCCCACAGGCCGTAACCGGAAAAAATGGTAATGAGCCCCAGCAGCGACATGATTCGCAGTACCCAATTGTTAAAATCTTCCCGTTCGTCGAAGTCCAGAATGTGAAGCATCCACAAAAAGTCAAAACCACGCCAGATGCTATTGCGGTGCGCGGTTACCCGTCCGGTGTTGGCATGCACGTACACATTGGTGCCTTTCCAGTAATCGAAGGCAATGCGGTAGGCAGGCACCGGCCCTTTGTATTCGCCTTTCTTTTCCGTTACCAGCGTTACCGACCGAACCGGAACCGCCGGTTTAAAGTCCGCTTTTGCAATCGCTGTGGCCCATTCCCGGGAGATGGGGGAAAGTACCGCGCCGTTTCGGGCATTCACCATGGTAACCCGGTCATTGTTTTCAAAGAACAAGTACACGGGGATGGAGTCCAGGTAAGCTACTTCAATTTTGTAAACGGGATGTTCAACCATACTCAGGAGGGAATCCAGGGGGAAAAATCCCCGGGTGTGTGCCAGATTAACCGGAGGTTTCGGGCGGCGGTCGGTAGTTCCCCGCACATTGTCAATATGAAACCAGGAAAAATAAGCCCCGCCCAGTGTCCAGAAAAACAACTGAATACCAATAATAACCCCCAATCGTCGGTGCCATTTACGGAGAAGTTTTTGTGCTGCCCGCCGGTTCATCCATGCACTCCTTGAGTATTCTCAATAATTGAGTATTATAAATTAAGCAAAAAGTATGCACGGCGTTTCTCTTAAAATCAACTAAAAAATAGAATAGCGAAGTGGTTTGTAAGGGCATGAGCGACCCTCTGCATTCTTCATTGCACCGGGCAAAAATTTTCGCTAAACTTTGCCCGTGTTTAAACAAAGGAAACCATTGCCATGAAGGAACCCGAAGTCACCCTGGAACTGGCATTACAGCACGGTCTCAGTGAGGAAGAATACCAGCGCATTCTGGAAATCCTGGGGCGTACCCCAACCTTTACCGAATTGGGCATCTTTTCGGTGATGTGGAGCGAACATTGTTCCTACAAAAATTCCATTGCGGAGATAAAAAAACTGCCCCGCAGTGGGGGGCGGCTGCTGGTGGGCGCCGGGGAGGAAAATGCCGGTCTGGTGGATATTGGCGATAATCTGGCGGTGTGTTTTAAAATCGAAAGCCACAATCACCCTTCAGCGGTGGAACCGTATCAGGGCGCGGCGACGGGCGTTGGCGGCATTATGCGGGACGTGTTTTCCATGGGTGCCCGGCCCATTGCCGCTTTAAACTCTTTGCGCTTTGGCAAATTATCCCATGCCCGCAACCGGTATTTGTTTGACGGCGTGGTGCGGGGCATTGCCGATTACGGCAACTGCCTGGGGGTGCCCACCGTCGCGGGGGAAATTTATTTTGAAGGTACCTACACGGCCAATCCACTGGTCAATGCTATGACGGTGGGTATTGTTCGGCATGATAAAACTGCCTCCGCCATTGCCAAAGGGGCGGGAAATCCGGTGTATATTTTTGGTTCCAGCACCGGCAGGGATGGCATCCACGGTGCGACGTTTGCATCTGAGGAACTTTCCGAAGATTCCGAATCCAAACGGCCCAATGTGCAGGTGGGAGACCCCTTCACTGAAAAGCTGCTCCTGGAAGCCACCCTGGAAATGATTGACCGGGACATTCTGGTGGGCATTCAGGATATGGGTGCGGCAGGCATTACCTGCTCTACCACGGAAATGAGTGCCAAGGGCAACAGTGGCATGGTCATTAACCTGGACAACGTGCCGCTGCGGGAAGCGGATATGAATGCTTACGAAATCATGCTTTCGGAATCCCAGGAACGGATGCTGGCGGTGGTCAAGAAGGGCCACGAAAAGGAGATGGAAGCCATTTGCCAGAAATGGGAAATCAATTACGCCAAAATTGGTGAAGTGATCGACGAACCCATCCTGCGGGTGTACCACAAAGGCAAAAAAGTAGCCGAAATTCCCCCGTATTATTGTGTGCTGGGGGGCGGCGCGCCGGTGTACCATCGGGAAGCCCGGCGGCCGGAATATCTGGATGAAGTAACCCAATTTGACCCCAACACCCTGCCGCCGGTGGAGGATATGGCCGAAGCATTTCGCACCGTATTTTCCTCATTAAATATTGTTTCCCGCCAGTGGGTGTACCAGCAGTACGACCATATGGTGCAAACCAACACCGCTATTCTGCCGGGAGGGGATGCCGCTGTAGTGCGCATCCGCGGCACCCGCAAGGCCATTGCCATGAAAACCGACGGCAACGGGCGGTATGTGTACCTGAATCCCCGTCGCGGGGGACAAATTGCCGTAGCAGAGGCCGCCCGCAATGTGGTGGCAACCGGTGCGGAACCGCTGGCCATTACCAATTGCCTGAACTTTGGCAATCCCTACAAACCCGAAATGTTTTACCAGTTTAAGGAAGC
>WGBF01000171.1 GCA_015494485.1 bacterium
CTGTTAAAAATTCTAAATGAACAGTGGAAGAACGAAAAAGACCTGATTGCCCGTTTTGAACGGGAAGCCAAAATTTGCGCCCGCCTGCAACACCCCAACATTGTAACCCTGTATGATTTTGGGGTGGAAAATGACCTGTTCTACCTGACCATGGAATACGTGGAAGGTCCCACGCTGGAAGCGTTTATTGCGGAACATCATCCGCTACCCATCCCGATTGTAGAAATTATTGCCGAACACATCGCACGGGGACTGAGCTACGCCCATCGGGAGGGGGTTATTCACCGGGATATTAAACCGGCGAATATTTTAATTTCCCCTCAGGGAATCGTGAAAATTGCGGATTTTGGTCTGGCAACCATTAAAAGTTTTCCTTCCGTTACCATGCAGGGAGCCGCCGTGGGTACGCCCGCCTACATGGCTCCGGAATTAATTGAACGCAAACCCGCTACTCCCGCTAGCGATGTATTTTCTTTTGGGGTTACGATTTACCAGATACTTACCAGCCAATCCCCCTTTGAGGGGGAACACCTGGCGGATACTATTCAACGGGTACTGCATAACGAACCGCCACCGGTCCAGCAGTTGCGACCGGACGTACCGGAATATCTGAGCACTCTTGTTCAGCACATGCTGGCGAAGAATCCGCAAAAACGGCCGTCGGATGGGCAGGCGGTCTTGACCCTGTTGCAACAATCCAAACCTACTTATCCGGACACCCTGCTGGTAGAGTATTGCAAATCCCCGGAAGCATTTACCTGGACGACCATTACAGAACCAGCCCCGTCTCAACGCCGTCGTCCCTGGTACCTGTGGGGTATTCCGCTGGGTGGCATATTGCTGTTGTGGATGCTTTTCCGGCTCATTTTTCCCGGGGACTCTTCCCCACCCCAATCGGGCCCGGTCACGCTTCCGGATACAACGGAAGCCCGCGTGGACACCGGCTATTCCACAACGGATACCCTGTCCGGATCGGCTATAGCTGAGGCCACACCCGCAGAAAACGCATCATCGCCGGACGTTTCCGGACGGACGGCATCATCGCCCAATTCTCCCCGGGCGGCAGCCCCCCGGAAACCGGCAAAGTCTGCACCAGCCGCTACCGGATTCCTGTGGCTGGAATCGTTCCCCTGGGCAGAAATTGTGGTGGATGGTACACCGGTAGATACCACACCACTCAATCGCCCCCTTGAACTCACTGCCGGTCCCCATCAAATTGTATTGCGAAATCCGGACTTTTTGCCTGTCACCCGCACGGTGACCATTACTGCCCATACAAGCGACACCCTGAGAGTACAACTTCAACCACGGGAGGGGTATCTGCGCATTTACGTGAGCCCGTGGGGAAAAATTTACGTGAATGACAATTTTGTGGATACAACCCCGTTAAACAAGCCCATTGCTCTGCCGCCGGGGGAATATGTGGTACGGGTTGAAAATCCCAACTTCAGCGGGTGGGAGGATACCATTCGGATTCTTCCCGGTCAAACGGTAGAAAAACGGATCCAACTAACAAAATAATGGCACAATGTTTGAATTAATAATACCGTGAATAAAACGAGAAGATAATGATGGGAAAGCGATACCAGATAGGAATGCTTTATTTTGTATTTCTATTGTTATATGCATTACCGCTGTTCAGTCAGTGGAAGACGGGGCCCGCCATGCCTCATCCCCGGGCGGGCGCTGCAGCGGTGGTCTGGAATGATGCGGTGTATTTATTTGGTGGTAAAACATCCGGAGATTCTATTTTAAACACGGTGGCAAAATTTGACCTGAATACCTTTGAGTGGGTGGAAAGTGATATTCCCCCGTTTAAAATGGCCCGCTACAATGCCACCGCTATTGTGTATCATAACGAAATTTATTTAATTGGCGGTGCTGATGCCCGCAATCGTTCCCTGCGCCATGTGGAAATTTATTCCCCTGTGCAAAAAAAGTGGCGGCATGCGCAGAGCTTGCGCAAGGAGCGGAACGGAGCATTTGCTGTGATCCTGAATAACCGGCTTTTTGTAATGGGCGGATCCGAAAACGGGTGGTATGACTATCCGGATGATATTGAGTGGTTGGATACCAGTAAAAATGAATGGAAAAAAGCAGAAGGTGAACTGGACGAAGGCATTGCCGCTCCGTTTTACGGGATTCGCAATGACACAATTTTTATCTTTGGTGGTTATTACATCCAACCCATTGCCCATGCCAAAATGGGCTATCTTGATAGTGACGACGAATTTCATTGGGAAGACCTGCCGCCGCTTAATGCCCCCCGGGCATACGGGGCTTCGGTCCAATACGGCGATTCCCTGTTTTTAATTGGCGGTGTGGATCAATCCGGCCTTGGTGTTGCAACCGTAACAATTTTCAATTTCCGCACAAAATCGTATACCCCCGGGCCAGCGCTCCAGATCGCCCGGAGTGGTGCGGTGGGCGCTGTGGGGAAAAACCGGATTTTCGTCTTTGGCGGTTATAATGCCAACAACAACGAAATTCTTTCCAGTGTGGAATATTTTGGGGAAACCATTACGGCAATAGAACATCCACAACCACCTGTTACTCTGCCCAGTACGTTTGTACATATTACAGGTTATCCCAATCCCTTTAACGGCATTGCCCACCTGCAGGTCGTCGTCCAGCAACGCGCGGATGTGGAGCTTTCTATTTATGATTTGCACGGTCGGTTGATTAAAAATATATTCCGGGGACAACTGACAGCAGGAAATCACCAATTTGCATGGAATGGAAACGACAACAGCGAACAACCGGTGGCCAGCGGCATGTATCTGGCAATCGTTCGGGCAGGTAATCACAAGAGCCTTTTCAAATTGTTGTACATTAAATAAACAAACATCCGGCCGGTTCATTTGGTGGGCGTTCCTGTTCGCGCTGTTCCTTCCCCATTTGATTGGGGCACAGGTTTCCCCCAATGCGGTCCAGCAACTGGAAACGGCCTATCGCTCCCTGCAGTTTGAGACCGTAATCAAACAAGGACGCGCGTTGTTAGCGCAGCAGCAATCCCTTTCTCCGGAGCAATTGGCCAAAATTCACGAACAAATGGCCCTTTCCTTTTTTAGTCTGGGGGAGCTGGATTCCAGTCGGTCCCATTTTTTAAGTTTGCTTTCCCTCTACCCGGATTGGAAACTGGACCCCATTTACGTGTCTCCCAAAATTATTGCCTTCTTTGAACGTTTAAAGCAGGAAAGCGCCCATCAACAATCGGTGAACGCTGTTCCTTACACCCGATACGTTATTGTAACAGACCCCCGCGTGGGTGCAACCTGGCGCTCATTACTGATTCCCGGATGGGGACAATGGTACAAAGACCAGAAAAAACGGGCTTACCTGTTTGGCGGTGTGGTTGGAATAACCCTCCTGGGCACGGGCATTTCGGCGCTTCTGGAATCGTCTGCACACCAGGCGTATCTCAATGCCCGGGATGAGCAAACAATTCGCCAGCAATACGACCGCTACAACTTCTGGTACAAAACCCGGCGCACGTTCACCGTGCTGACCTTCCTTGGCTGGACCTTGAACGTGGCGGACGCATTGTGGACACCCGGAAAGGAAGCGGACCCCCTCAGCGTTACCATTTCTCCCACACAATTTCACCTGGTGGTTCGGTTTTAGGTCCTGAATCTTTTATTACCATCGGTTAATTTCTTTTAGACCTTTTTATCCCGGAGAAAATCCACCTTCTCTCCGCTGAATCATCGCAAAAAAAAAATTAAATAAAAAAATATCGAAATGTGATTTTTAAACATGGCATTCGGACCGGGGTATTTGTTTACAAAAATGTTTAATCATTAACCGGAGGTCACCATGAACAAAATTACCGAATATTTAAATAAATGGCCGTGGATTCTTGGAATTTTTGTTGCTATCCCGGCGTTGCTTATTCATTGCAACACCCAATCCGCCAAACCGGAGGCGTTTGTTTTACTAACCCATTATAACAGCGAAACCCGTTCACTCTATACGTCCGATCCTTTAAATTGGTCCACAAGTTACACACATGAGGATTACCCGGAAAACCTCAATGGAGATATTGCCATTCACAAAGGCAATGGTGTAACGCAATATATTGCTTTTCTCCACAAAAAAAATGATAATAAGTGGTATCTTATGATTCAAGCAGGGCTGGGCGCCGCCAACTGGTCGGAAGAATTTTTCCAGAAGCAAATACCGGGACCGGCCAAATACAATAAAGTCGTCATAAACTACCTTCGCGATGCGTTGTTTGGGTTGATATGGACAAGCGGGGATACAATTTATACTGCTGTACTGGACCCTCAAAAACCGGACGGCCAGGAAATAACGCTTTCGCCACCGCTGGTCCATCCGCAAATATCCGATGTACTTGTGCCATACATGTCCATGACGTACCACGATGGGCAGGTCTATTTACAGCTGGCCCGGAATACAGACTTTTCGTTTCAGGGCCCCATGCAATTTATCATTTGTCGGGGAAATATTTCACCTTGTGGCATTACGTTCTCTCAAGTGTCCCTTTCTCCACAACACATGACTTCCTGCAGCAATATCATTTCCTACAATGATTCTCTGTATATAGCCATATCGCAGAGAAATAATCAAACCGGGGGACAATTTTTATTATTGGCTTCCAATAACGGGGCCAATTGGAAAACAGCCGGTTCTTGCCCAAAAACACTAAATCAGTATATTGATCATCAACTATTATTTACAGACCGGAACGGGCATTTTAAAAGCCTGGTTGTGGATATTTTCAATCCAGAAGGTGCCCATGGGTACAAACTCATCGACTTTAACGGTTGTGCCGATTCACCCTTTAGTTTCAATTTGGGCACATTAGGATATGATTATTATCCCGGCAGGCTCTAATGAATAATCAACACGATTCCGTTACACGCTCACTTCCTGATTCATCAATTGATTGGTGAAGCTCAAGGCGCAATGGAGCTATTAAATGGCAAACGGAATTTCCTTCTGGTAATACTGTTCCAGTGCAAAGGGATTTAAGACAAAGATTCTACCCCGTGCCAGCTTCACCCAGTTGGCCCGTTCAAAATCTTTCAGGATGCGGCTCACAACCTCGCGGGCCGTGCCCAGATCCCTGGCAATTTGCTGATGGGTAACATGCAGGACGTTGGATTTGTGCTGCTGTACATTTTGCGCCAGATAATGAGCCAAACGTTCGTCCACGCGGTCAAATGCCAGCGATTGCATTTTGGCAATAACCGCATTGAATTGCCGGAATACCAGGTCAAAAATGTAATTCCGCCAGCATTCATAGCGGTTGAGCCAATCCCGAAAAACATGTTCCGGAATTAACAACAGCGTCGTGTCTTTTTCCACTTCCGCCGTGGCAGAAAAACGGCTGCGGGATAGGATGGCATAGGCGCTTAACACGCACCCTTCGCCCGGATTCAGGCGATACAGGGTAATTTCCCGCCCGGAAGCATCGTTCCGGTACACCCGCAGGGAACCGGAAATGACAATGGGGAAATAGCCCACATTATCCCCTTCCAGAGCCACAAACTGAAAATGATAATACTGCTGCACCAGGGCCAATTCGTCCAGTTCTTTCCAGAATTTATCCGGGGAATCATCCAAACACTGCAGGGCTTGTCGTATGGAATAATCTATCATGTTATCCTCCTTTAAATTTAATAATAGGGGGAAAGCCATGGGGCCTTCCCCCTGGGGAGGGTTGGGTTTTAGGGGTTTTATTTCATAAGAACCATCTTCCGGGTCGCCACAGCTTGCTTATCCACCAGCAACTGGTAGAAGTAGATACCACTGGGTACCGGCCGGTTGAACTGATTCCGTCCGTTCCAGGTGAACTGATAATTGCCACCCTGAAGCACACCATTAAATAACACGGCAACCCGCTGTCCCAGAGCATTGTAAATAATCAACTGCACATTGTGCCATTCCGTACCGGCAATTTTCACCGGAATGGTGGTGCTGGGATTAAAGGGATTGGGATAATTCTGGCCCAGCAGAAAATCCTGGGGCACGTTGCCCAGATTATTATCCGTAATACCGGTGACGCTGGAAGGCGCACTTTCCTGCACCTGAAGGGCTTCCGTGCTGCCGGTGGCGGTATTCTCATCCGTAATAACGGTAACGGTCGCGCCAACCGGTAAGTTCGCAAACGGGATGGGATTGTAATTCGAATCCAGGAATACCGTATTGCCGGTAACAGCAACCATCTGGTCACCCAGCATAATGTAATTGTCCGTTTTACCGTCCATCACACCGTTCATCCGGGCCACACCGGGTTTATCTTCCACTTTAATCTTCAACGCCAGATAGGAACCATCTGCCTGCTGCACCGCCTTAATTTCCACAATCATACCAGCTTGCAAGTCGCTGAGGGTCAACGATTCACGGCGCAGACCCCAAATTTCCGTCTGGTCAGTTACCAGGAAGAAATACCCATTGATGTACACCCCATTGGAGGCAACGGAGTCGATGGCCGCCGTAAATTCAATCTCTACCTGCTGGTCATCTTTTACTTTAATCTTCAAGGCGATCAGCGTCCCGTCTTCCAGAACGGTTCCGTGAATCTTTACCCACATGCCTGCTGTCAAATAATCGGGGCCAACCAGGTTCCCCTGTTCATCCCGTATGATGGTGCTGTCAGTAATCTGGATGGCTTCACCCATAATGTACAGGGTGTTGCCGGAAATGGAATCAATTTGAGCTTTAATTTCAAAGTGGGCGTTCCACAAATCCTTCACTTTAATGCGAATGGCTACATATTTCCCGTCAGTATCCACATAGGCTTTAATTTCAACCCGCATACCGGATTGCAAATCGGCTAACGTGTAGGTGGTTCCCATCTTATCGGTAATTACGGTGGAGGAATCTACGTAAAATTCAATGCCATTCACCACAACCACATCCGCATACACGGTATCAATCAGACCTTCCATTTCTACTTTGTAGCGGTTGTCTTCATTTTCAATTTTCACACGCAGGGCCAGTAAGCTGCTATCGCTTTGTTCGCGGGCTTTCACTTCCACCCAGTCATTCACACTCAAATCGCCGAAGGACAGCACCTGATGATGCCGGCCATAGAATTTTGTATTGGAATCCACCAGGAAAGTGAAGCCATTCACGACGAAATAATCGCTACCAATCTCTTCGACCCGGCCTTCCATTTCCACATAATCTTCCAGCCGTTCCCGATGTTTCACTTCCACTTTCACCGCTACCCAAACGCCCTGATTGTTCAATTGGACTTTGACTTCTACCATAAGTCCAATTTTCAGGGAGTCGCGGTAAAACGGACGGTCATCCGGACCTTCAAAGCGGGTTTGGGACGTGAGGAGGATGTACACCCCGTTTACGACCATGGAACTGTCCGTTAAGTGGGAAATGCGCCCCTCAATTTCCATTTCCCGATCGCGATTTTGATGATCATCATCGTTTTTCAGCTCAATACGCTGGGCTACATAACGGCCGTTTGCATCCTGATATGCTTTGACTTCCACAAAATCACCAACAGCAAGATCATCAAAGGACAGCGAAGCGTCATGGTCACCGCGGATTATAGTGTTACTGTCCACAAAGAAAACAAACCCCTTTACAACCAGCGAATCGCCACCAATGGCCTCAATCGTACCTTCCACCTCGATGTCTTCGAAATCATTTTCCAGTTTAATTTTGCGTGCCAGCCATTGATCGCCATTCCAATAGGCCTTGACCTCCACAAATTGACCCACCTGCAAGTCCTCAAAGCGTAACGCTTGATGGTCGCCCATAATCATCGTACTGGCATCCACATAAAAACGCACACCCTGGACCACAATGGACACAGAATCTTTTTCCTGAATCCGTCCTTTTACTTCCATTTCGTCGTCATGGTTATCCTGGTAAGACTTTACTTCGATGCGGCGGGCCATTAACTTCCCGTTCCCATTGTAATAGCCTTTTACTTCTACGTAGTCCCCAACGGCCAGATCGCTGAACTGCAAACGCATGTGCTGATCATTGCGGATTTCCGTATTGGCATTGACGTAAAAGGTCATTCCCTGCACCACCAGACTATCGCCGCCGATGGCTTCAATAGCGCCTTTGGCTTCAATGCTATCATCCGCATAAAGTCCGGGAAGAGAGAATGAGAGTAATCCCATCAGGATTAATACTGCCAGTCGAAATAGTAGATTATGTTGTTTCATGGTTCATACCTCCTAATTGTTTGGTTACCCCTTCTATTTACAATAAGCGTGCCATTTAATTCTGGCATCTTAAATGGAGGCATAAGTCATTGTATTTCAACACATTAAAGAATCGTTTGAAATCCGGGAGGTTTAGAATTGGATTGTAGTGTGCGCAGGGGAAGCATCCCGGTGCGCACAGCGTGCACAGGGGGAGTAAAACCCACAGCAGCCCGCACCAGGTGGCACGGGCTGCTGGAAAGTGAAAATGTCTGGTTAAAGCAAGTGAATGATTATTTCATAAACACCATTTTTTGCACCTGACGGTAATTGCCAGCATTCAGCATCAGGAAATAAATACCGCCCGGCACCACCGTGCCCGAAGCATCCCGGGCATCCCAGGTCATTTCATAATGGCCGGCTTTTAACCGTTCGTTTACCAGCTCCACAACTTTTTGACCCAGCACATTGTATACCACCACTTCTACATTGCGCGTGTTCCCCACCGGTACATCAAAAACGATTTTGGTGGTGGGATTGAAGGGATTGGGATAATTGGCATAGAGCCGGAATTCACGCGGCAAGGAAGTAGTTGGCTGGGGTTCAATGGCGGTAGCTTCCTGAATGTCATTCAACGAGCGCGGCATAATCTGATAGCCTTCCGTGTACGGTGCGGAATTGTCATATTGGGAAATTACCCCAACCACATCCTTGGGCCAGGTTGGTTCCGTACTGCCATCAATATCGGTATCCTTGTCAATGCGCATGGTAAATACGGTGGTATCGTTATCGGTAATTTCGATGTTGGCATTGCTGCCCTCCGCCGGCCAGGCATCCCCGTTGCCGGTGTTTTTCACATGTTGCAGCCGCACCAGCATCCCTTCGTACTGTTCGGGATTTTCCAGCAGAGCATTAATGCTCATGACCAAAGGTTCCGGTTCGCCCACCGTTCCCATGTACACAATTTGCGCCAGGGAGTCGATGGTCAGTTCCGTTTTACCATTGTAGCTATCGATTACGCCGGTCACCTGATATTCATCGCCCACGTTGAAATCGGTGTTGCCAAGGGCATAGCCAAACACATTCACGCCACCGCTTTCATCCTGAATATACACATCCAGATGGTACTGGCTGAAGGTGCTATCGCCCACAGTAGCAACACCCATTACCCGGGCAAGATATCCGGCATACAGCGGGGCCTTATTGTCGTCCGGGGTGTGTACGGCACTAATGGGAACGGTGCCGATTAACAGCTTCTCCGGAGTGCTTTCGGTGGTGTTGTTGCCGGTATCTTTTGCTTCCACGGTGTATTCCACCGGGTCACCGGTATTATAATTGGTTGAATCGATGGTTACTTTAAAGGTATCGCCAGAGGTATGGGCCATGCTCATCATCATGGCCGCATCCCCAATGGTAATATTCAATGTCACTTCCTGCACGCCCTGATCGTCAGTAACCACTGCGATGATTTCCATATTTTCATTTTCTTCCGGAATCAGCGGCGTGCGAATAATGGAAACGATTTCCGGTGGCATATCTTCCATGGTTCCATAAGTGTGGCGCCCGAGGTCAGCAAAATAATCCTGGGGTTTTACAATCCATTCGGAATTGGTCGAATCGGTACCGGCGGAGCTGGTCCAATTCGGATTTCCGGTCATGACATCCGGCTTGCGGATCAGGGTATGATCTTTCATCCCATTTGAAATACCGGCAACGGAGTAATAATCACCATTGGGATTGTTAGGATCCCCCACCACATCCAGCAAAATGGTGTCCGTACCCACAATTTTAAACAAGCCACGGGCATCATTCCCATTAAACTCTACCTCATATCCCGTTGTTACCCAATCGGCTACATCCTTCAGGGCCTGATCGGCGCCATCATTCACAATCACATACACATCACCGGGATTAATGGTAGCGCCCTGGGGGAAATAATATTCATATTCCCAATCCGAAGCACTATTCGAGGTACCCTTCATCATGTAACCGCTTAAATCCACAACCGTGTCCGTGGGGTTATAAATTTCCAGGGCTTTGTTGCTACCACTCCCCTCCACATATTCAGAGAAAAAAAGA